>JBKJWG010000254.1:0-3236 GCA_046716985.1 Anaerolineales bacterium
CTATTGCGCCGCTCGAAGCAAGGCAGCAATCTCCGTCGCGCCTGTTTCCTCGGCCAACTGCAGCGCACTCTTGCCATCGAACGTTTTCATATCGGTGGCGGCGCCGTGCGCCAGCAGCCAGCGCGCCATCGGGAAACGGTTCTTCATCACCGCGCCTAGCAGCGCACCCTTGACCTCATCGTGGGCGCCAGCGTCCCACAGCATCTGCATGATCTCAACATCGCCGCCCAAGGCGGCATGAAAGGCCACAGGGATATTATGCGCCCCGCCTGATTTCGCCAGACTGGCATCTTTCTTCAGCGCATCGGCCACCACGTCTTTGCGGCCCAGCATGGCTGCCGCGGCCAGCTCCAACTTGGCGCCATGGGCCAACAAAACCTCGGCGATATCGGCGCGGCCCATGTGGCCAGCGGCGCCTATGACGGATTCGATCATGGCCGCGTTGTAAGCATTGGCTAGCGCCGGGTTTTCGGCCAGTTTGCCTTTGACCGTGTCCAAGTCAAAGTGGCACTCAATAATAAATTTGTTGCCTTCTTCCTGGCTAAAAGTTGGTGCGTTCATGAGTTCTCCTCAAAGAAAAAGCCCCGCGTGGCGGGGCTTTTAATAGTAAACCCAAAATGCTCTAGTGGACCGTCGCGCCTTGCAGCATACCCTGCAGCACAAGCTCCAGCGCCATGGTGTGGCTGCAGCGGTCGCGGCCAACGAAGAATTCGCAATCGCATTGCCAGGCGCCATTCTTGAACTCGACCCGATGGGGATTGTTCTTGCCAGCGAAATGTACGACCAACGATTCGACGTGCATGCGGTCGCGTTCTTCAGCATAGGTTTTGGCCTTCTCAAACTTGCGCATCAATCCGGTATCCATTTAGCCATCTCCTTGTAGGTAGAAACAAAACGCACGCGCGGTTGCGCGTGCGTTGAACGTACTTATACTTGGAAGGGCTTGAAAGCCAGTATTCGCAAAGCGGCTTTCCTCGTAATTCTTAGTATAGCTAAACTTGGCTAGCCGGTCAACCTCCGTTCACCCTACACGAGCGGGATACCCTCTAGCTGATCCTGGGGAATTTCCATGTTGCCCTGGCCGGTGATCAGGAAGTTGCCATGCGAGGTTTGCGCCAAGCGCAGGGGCGTGATCAGATCGAACTCGCTGGCCCACAGCTCGCGGCGAGTGCCGACATGAAAGCGCTTGCGCGCCTTGAACCGCTGGATCAGCGCGGCGCGATCCAGCAGCACCACGTCGGACCAGGTGGGGCCGCGGCGCTCATAGGCGCGCACCCAGACCAGGCGGCCGTCGGAGCCCAAGTGGGCCGCCTCGATGACGCCGTCTACCTTCTTTGTATTGCTGCGTGGCTCCGTCTTTTGCAACATAGTCGGGGTGGGCGGATTTGAACCGCCGACCACTGCGTCCCAAACGCAGTGCGCTACCAGGCTGCGCTACACCCCGCAGCCTCGTCAGTATACTCGCAGGCTTTCGAGGCCGTCAACCGCGAAGGTTCGATAAACGAAAAATGGAATGGACTATACTATTTCTCGTTAGCTAAGCAGCAATGATCCCCTTACGAGACACGAACCGCGCAAGCTCCTTCCCGGTAGTGAACTGGCTGATCATCATCGCCAATGCGCTGGTCTTTTTCTACGAGCTCAGCTTGAGCAATTCGGGCATTCAAAGTTTCGTTAGTTCGTTCGCGCTGATCCCTTCTCACCTCGAAAGCCAGCCGCTAACCTTTGCCGTCACCGTCTTCACCAGCATGTTCATGCATGCCGGTTGGTTCCATATTTTGAGCAATATGTGGGTGCTGTTCATCTTTGGCGATAACGTGGAAGACCGCATGGGCTCAGTGGGATATTTGATCTTTTATCTCCTGGGCGGCGTGGCAGCCGCCGCCCTGCAGACGTATGTTTCGCTGGGCAGCAGCGTGCCGGTGCTGGGCGCCAGCGGGGCCATCGCCGCAGTCTTAGGTGCCTATCTCATCCTGGCGCCGGGTTCACGCGTGGTGACCCTAGTACCCATTTTCTTCTTCCTCACCCTTATTGAAGTCCCCGCCCTCCTTTTTATTGGCTTCTGGTTTGTTTCCCAGTTATTTTCGGGCCTGGCCTCGATAGACACGCAAGCTGGCGGGGTGGCCTGGTGGGCGCACATCGGCGGCTTCGTGGTCGGCCTGGTTCTGGCGCCCATCTTTGGGCGCCTGAGACCCAGACGACCCGTCGAGGTCTACTAATGAGAAATCCGCTGCCGTCCCCTGATCTGTTTCAGCAGACCGCCAATCCGCGCACGCGCCTCTCCCATAGCCGCGAGACATTCTGGCAGATCGTGCTGCCGTTGTTGATAGGCGCGGCGCTGGCCGGGGTGGCTGTGTATGCTTTGATCACTGGCAATTTTGGCGGTGTTCAAAATGCTTCACAAATTGCTACAATCTTCCTTATCCTTCCATTGTTTGTGATAGGCCTGCTATTTTTCGTACTGATTATTTTTCTTATCTATGCTTTGGGGCGTGCGTTGCATTGGATCCCGACCCAAACCGTCCGTGCACAGCGCTTGGCGGAACAAGTGAGCCACCAGGCTGTGCGCGGCGCCAACCTGCTGGCCGAGCCGCTCCTATTCGTTGAGAGTTGGAGCAGAGCTATCGGCGCCCTGTTTAGGCGGCGCAGGTAAGCTATGGAAAATAAATCGGATAGCTCGGTCCTGGTTGCCAGCGCGCTGATCGGCGCCTTGGTGGGCTTGGGCGCCGGCATGCTCTTGCTGCGCCGCGCGCAAGAACGCGGCACAGGCACCGCAATCACGCGCGGCGAGGGGCTGAGCCTGGGCTTGCTGGTGCTGGGCTTGCTGCGCCAAATCGCCCAATTGGGCGACGAAGCGGAATAGATTCGTCCTCGGGCCTTGTGAAGAGGCCTTTTTCGTATTATCATATAAACGAACGTTCGTTTATATGCCTACGACAAAAGTAAAACCAAAACAAAGCAAAGGCGCCGCCAGCAGCGAGCGCATTCTGGAGATCGCCTTCGCGCTTTTCGTGAAGCAGGGCTTCCACGGCACGCCCATGCGCCAGATCGCCAAAGAGGCCGGGCTCACGCCGGCCAGCATCTACAACCACTTTGCCAGCAAAGAAGAAAATTTCCACCAGGTGATTTTGCGCTACCACCCCTACCGCGAGATCCTGCCGGCGCTGAACGCGGCGCAAGGTGACACGGTCGAAGAGCTGGTGCAAGACGCGGCCGAGCGCGTCTTCAACATTATC
>JBKJWG010000255.1:0-9979 GCA_046716985.1 Anaerolineales bacterium
GAAAAGATCTGGGCGTGACCGAGCACCCCAGAGATATAAGCCTCTCTGGGCACGTCGCTAGCCAGCGCGTTGCCACGCGGGAAAAATGAAAACAACAGAACCAGTAGGATGAAAATCGCTTTACTTCTCATCTCTTTACATTATATAAAGCGGCTCGTCAAAACGGCGAGCGTATAATCGCGGCGATGACGCGCTTCGAGGACCAGGTTCTTGCTCTGTTGGATATTCACCTAAGCCAAGCTCAAATAGACGCATTTGACCTTTATGCGCGCGAACTCATCGTTTGGAACGAGCGTTTCAATCTAACTGCCATTACGGACCTTGAACAAATTCGCACCAAGCATTTCCTCGATTCGCTAAGCTGTTGGCTCGCCTTGCGCCAGGCGCCGCCCGGCCGCGTGATCGATATTGGGGTGGGTGCCGGCTTCCCCGGGCTGCCCCTCAAGATCCTGCACCCTGAGATGCAGCTGACCCTGGTGGAAGCCACGGCCAAGAAGGCCGGCTTTCTAGAGCATATGGTGCAAGTTCTGGGCCTGCGAGATGTAACTGTGCTGGCTAAGCGGGCCGAGGAGGTGGGGCAAATAGCCGAGCACCGCGAAACTTACGACTGGGCGCTCGCTCGCGCAGTTGCCCCGCTACCCGCTCTCAGCGAGTATTTGTTGCCACTGGTGAAAATAAATGGCCGCGCGCTTGCCCAAAAGGGCAGGGGTGCCAAGAGAGAAATTGAGGCTGCCAAGAATGCAGTAGAAAAGCTAGGCGGGGGAAAGATCGAGCTGCTGCCGGTAACGATCCCTGGTTTTGATGAGGAACGTTGGCTGGTGGTGATTGAAAAGATCGCGCCGACGCCAGCGGCTTATCCGCGGCGAGCAGGCATGCCGGCCAAGCGACCGCTTGGTTAGCTACCCCATCCCGTCTGCTACGCAGACACCCTTCCCCTTTCAAGGGGAAGGAGGGTGAGCGGGATCATTTCCTAGATAAGCCAGTATCGTTTTCAACACAACTTCGATGTTTTTCTCAATCTGCTCGTTCTTAAATCGCAGCACTTTGTAGCCTAGGGCATTCAGAATCTGGTCTCTTTCACTGTCGTATTCCGTTTGGTTCGCATGAATTTCGCCATCTAGCTCAACTACCAACCTAGCTGGAGGGCAATAAAAATCAACAATAAATGTTTGAATGATGTGTTGCCGCCGAAATTTGAAACCACCCAATTGCCGTTTCCGCAATAATCTCCATAGTCTCAACTCAGCCCGAGTCGGGTCGGATCGCATCCGCCGCGCGGTTTCAATTAGTTGATGTCTAGTTCCTTTGATTGTTGATTTTCCATAAAGCATCTCCCCTTCCCTTTTCAAGGGGAAGGGGCAAGGGGATGGGGTAGCTCTCTTACCTGCCCGTTTTCGATCTCCCACCTCTGCGCCCCGGCTAAAAATTCAGACGTAAATAAATTGAAATCGGTGGTGGTCAGCAGCACCTGGCCGCTGCCAGCCAGCCGCGCCAGCAGGTCGGCGCGGCGTGCTTCGTCGAGCTCGGCTAGTACTTCGTCGAGCAGCAGCACCGGTCGTTCGCCGCTGCGGCCTTGCATCCATTCTAGTTCGGCCAGTTTGAGCGTCAGCAGGGTGGTGCGCACCTGGCCGCGTGAGCCATAGCTGCCCAGGTCGATGCCGTTGCCCAGAAAGCGCAGCTCGTCGCGGTGCGGGCCAATGCCGGTGGAGCCGCGTGCTATCTCTTCGCCGCGGCCACTTTGTAACGCTTCCAGGAATCCGCTTTCAATCTTTTCCACGGATATTCCGCTACGGTCGGTAGGCGCTTGCAAAAGTGTGCGCTGCTTCTCAGGGCTCGGCAACGGATCGTAGCTGGGTTGATAGTTCAGTCGCAGCACTTCGGCGCCGCGGGTCAGTTCGCTGTGCAGCCGCCCAGCGAATTGCTCCAATTCTTGCACGGCGCGGAAGCGGGCGTGCAGCACCTGCGCCGCGCGCAGCGCAAGGCGCTGGTCCCAAAAGTCAAGCTGGCTGGCGTCGCCGCCGTTTTCGCTGAGCTGCTTGAGCAGCGCGTTGCGCTGGCTAAGCACATTTTCGTATTCACTGTTTTGTTCCGCGTATTGCGGCTGCACCTGTGCCAGCGCCAGGTCCAGATAGCGACGGCGGTGGCGCGGAGCGCCTTCCACAATCTGCAGCATCTGCGGCAAGAAGAGTACCGCTTGGAACTGGCCGACCACTTCGCCAGCCTTTTTCTTGACTCCATCCAGCAGCACTTCTTTGCGGCTGCGCTCAACGCCGTTGCGCGCTTGCTCTTTGATCAAGCGGATCTCAAGCTGGTGCTCGCGCCCGCCGCGCGCATAAGTGGCCTGCAAGCGGGCTACCGCCAGCGGCTTGCGCGCCTCAAGGAAATTGATCAATTGCCGGTCGGCCTCCGCATGGAATGAGTCCATCGTGGCTAGATAATAAATTGCTTCAAGCAGGCTGGTCTTGCCTTGTGCATTGCGACCGACGATCAGCACCGACTCCGGCGGCACCTGCACGTCCAGGCGCGCAAAGTTGCGGAAGTGGGTCAGCGAAAGGCGCCGCAGTTGCATGGAAGGCGCCGATCAGGCGCGCGGCGTATCGACGTCTTCCTCGCGCAACTGGAAGACTTTTTCGGCGCGGTCGATATATAGCACGCCATTGATATGATCGATCTCGTGTTGGAAGATGCGCGCCAGCCAGCCGCTAGCCTTGATCTTGATCGGCTGATTGCGGCGGTTGCGCGCCTGCACGGTTACGCTCACTGCGCGATCCACGTCGCCAACTAAGCCGGGAATGGAAAGACAGCCTTCGCTTGCTGTTTCGATTTCCGTGGAGAAGCGCGTGATCTCGGGGTTGATCAGCGTATATAGTTTTTTCTTGTGCTCTTTGCCGTTTTCCTCGTCGTTCTCGCCGCCATATTCGACGACCACCAGGCGCAGAGGCACATTGACTTGCGGCGCGGCCAAGCCCACGCCTGGCGCAGCGCGCATAGTTTCGATCATGTCATCGATCAGCTGCTGCAGCTCATCATCGAAATGCTGCACCGGCTGCGCTTTGCGGCGCAGGCTGTCGTTGGGATGTTTAAGTATTTCGCGCAATGGCATGGCTTATTGAACTGACGAAAAAATATTCTACCCCTGCTCTTGGGCGCTGCCGGCTGGCGGCTGGGGGCGGCGACCGCGCTCTTCTTCGTACACCCGCAACCACTCAGTCATGCGGGCGCGTTCATCGTCGCCCTTTTTCTGCTCGAGTTTGTACTTCAACGCTTCCATACGGGCAAAGATATCTTGCTGCACCTGGGCGGGATTATGCACGTTCTCGAAATCCAACGAAGTATCGCCCACGCTGATGCGCACCACCCCGAAATTCAACATCAGACCAATGATGCCTTCGCGGTGGTTCTCCAGACTGAGCACGTTAGCCAGCGGCGCCGACTTGGTCACCAAGCTGCCCAGCGGCTTCTTTTCACTGTCCATCAAATTGTCAGGCGTAACCAAATAAATATCGTTTTGCCAATCGACGAAGCGATACAGCATCACGCCCAACGGGATGGCGATAGCGGCCAGAAAAAGCAACCAGCCCGTGCCGCTCGCGGGCAAGCCGCCATAAAAGATATTCAACACGAATAGGGCGGCCACCATGAAGATGGCCGGCAGCAGCAAGCTGCTGAAAAGAGTGAACCAGTGTTTGTGATAAATGATCTTGTCGCCATCGATGGTGCGCGTCTTGAAAAGCTGGAAGCGCTCAGTCTGATCGACGAGATGCAAGTTCGCGGATTGCGTTCTGGCTGCGCCGTTTTGTGGAGCGATGCCGAGACTTTCGCGTACCGCTTGGCGAATGCTGTCGTGCTTGGCGTCGCGCTTGTTTTTGCGTGCCCGCGTAATGTATTCCTCGATCAGGTATTTCGTGTTTTGCGGGTCTGCCACCGAGGGCATCAATACCGTGCCCGTGTAGGTGCGGATAATGACGTCGCCGAAACCCATTAGGCGCCCCAACAAGCTCGTGTGGGTGTTTACGGCTTGCACGCTCTCCAGCGGCGCCTCGATGCGGCTGGAGGAGCGCAACAGCACCTGCTCCAGCCATACTACGCGCTGGTCGCTGAGGATGTAATAATCGTTGCGCCAATCTAAAACCTCCCAAATAGCCCACAGAACAGAGCCGAAGATCAACGCCGCGCTCGCCAGAAACCAGTTGAATTGCCCGGTGGTCGCCGAGATCGCATAATAGAAGATTAGCAGGCCTGCTATAGCCAGCGCCATGGCGCGCGCCAGCCGCGTCCACAAATAGGCAATGTGCTTGCGCGCCACGAAATGGACCAACTCGTCTTTGCCCAGCCAGTCGAAATCCACATCTGCTTTGAGGCGGCGGCCATTCGCGACAATGCGCAATCGCTGTTCCAACTCGGGCAGGTTGGCTAGCAATTTGACGAAATCGGGCCGAGGTAAATAGAGCAACTGAGAGTTGCTCAACGCCTTGACGCGCGATTCGGCGGCGCCGTCCAACAGCAAGGTGCGGGCGCCGAATGGGTCACCATCTTCAAGCGCGGAGACGGCCACCTTGCCCTGCGCACCAACCTGTTCGCTGCGCAGCAATCCACTCAAGACGATATAGAAATTCTCGGCGCGCTCGCCCTGCTCGTAGAGCAACTCGCCGCGGCCGATCGAATACTCCAGAAAGCGCCCGGCGATCTGCGATAATTCTTCCTCAGGGATTTCACGGAACAGCGCCATTTCCTTCAAAATCTCGACGCGTTGCGCTAATTTGCTTTGTAACTCGGGCATGTTGCGATTTTAGCACCTGTGTTCGCCTCTCGCTGTTTGGCAAGAACGCAGATCTCGCTATGTTAGAATCGATTCGCGCATCTTGTTTATAAGCGAGATCATCTACTAAATGCCTATCCATTTCGGCACTGACGGTTGGCGTGCGGTCATCTCCGACACGTTCACTTTCGCCAACCTGCGCATGGTAGCCCAGGCCATCGCTGATGCCGAGCGCACCGATATCCAGAACGGCGGCGCGGCCATGAAAGGCGCGCCTGACATCGTAGTCGGCTTCGACACGCGCTTTCTCTCAGACCGCTTCGCTCGCGACGTGGCTTGTGTGCTGGCCGCCAATGGGCTCAAGGTGCATCTCACCCAGGCCGATTGCCCGACCCCCGCGCTCTCCTTCGCTGTGAAAGATCTTGGCGCTCGCGGCGGGGTCATGATTACCGCTTCGCATAATCCGCCACGCTACAACGGCGTCAAGCTGAAGGCCGCCTACGGCGGCTCAGCGCCGCTCGAACTGTGCCACCGCGTCGAGATCTACCTGAACGATAACGAGACGCGCGGCCGCGGGCCCACGGTGATGGAATACGAACAAGCCATCCAAAGCGGCATGATCGTACGTTTCGATCCTATCCCAAACTATGAAGCCCAATTACGCAAGCTGATCGATTTCGATGCGATCAAACGCAGGCCGCAGCGCGTGGTGGTCGACTCCATGTTCGGCTCCGGACGCGGCCAGATCGCGCGCTTGTTGCAGGAGTGTGGCTGCGATGTGGTCGAGATCCGCGGCGAGATGAACCCGGGCTTCGGTGGCGTTCACCCCGAGCCGATCATGCCCTACCTACAAGATCTACAAGATGCACTCAAAGCGCATCCCGGTTATTTTGGTGTGGCAACGGATGGCGACGCTGACCGCGTCGGCGCTATGGATGAAGCTGCCGAGTTCGTCGACCCGCACAAGATCATGGCGCTGGCCTTGCGCCATCTGGTGGAAGTGCGCGGCCTAAAAGGCAAAGTCATCCGCACCGTTTCCACCACGCGCATGGTCGATCGCCTGGCCGCCGAATACGGCTTGCAGATCGAAGAGACGCCAGTTGGCTTCAATCACATTGCCGACCACATGCTCGCTGGCGATGTGTTGATTGGCGGCGAGGAATCAGGCGGCATTTCATTCAAGGGTCACATCCCCGAAGGCGACGGTATCCTGATGGGTCTGCTTCTCGTGGAAATGGTGGCGCATTCTGGCGGGACCCTGCGCGAGTTAGTCGCCGACCTGCTCAAAAAAGTCGGCCCAGCTCACTATGCTCGCACCGACCTTCGCCTAAATCGCCCCATCGAAAAAAAGGAAATGAATTCTCGTCTCTTGGCTGGCGCGCCGGCAAGCATCGGCGGAGAAGAAGTGATTCAGGTCGCCAACTCGGATGGAACCAAATACATATTGGCCGACGATTCCTGGCTGCTCATCCGCCCATCCGGCACCGAACCAATGCTGCGCGTTTACGCCGAGGGCCGCAGCCCGCAAATGCTCAAAGCGTTGATGGCCTTTGGAGAAAAAGTGGCCGCTGAAGCTAGTTAGTTCTTAGATCAATTCGTGTAGATCGAAAACCGGCCCATCTTCGCAAGCCAGCTTGGCGCCGTTCTTGGCCGCCAACGCACATACTCCACATTGCGCCAAGCCGCCGCAGGGCATGGGCGCCAACACTAGCACCTGCCCCTGCAACGAACGCGGTAGCCTCTCTTTCACGCCCAAATGAGTTGATAATTCATCTAACTTGTCCAACGGAATATCAATAGCCAAAAAATCTGCCCAAGCCAGCGCGTTGGGCAGTGCGTCCAAGCTTTGTATTTCAACGGACATGGGCAGCTCTCCGACTTGGCTGTCGCAAAACAACACAACCTCCGCCACGCGGTCCGTTACCAGTGGCAGCAGCCGCGCCGCCCTGCCGCTGATCGCGGCCAGTGCCAACCGCCTGATCTTCGTTGGCGGCTCAAAGCCGCGGCCCAACGGCCCGCGCAGCTGCAGCTGCGTTCCAGGCTGCCAAGAGGCGGGCAGAGGGCCGGCTATCGGAAAGCTAGCCTCGCCGCTTCGAGAAATTGAGCTTTCTCCAGCGGTGAAGATCGAGCTTGGAATAACTTCCAATGGATCATTGGGATCATGCGCTTGCAGATATTGACCGGGTTGGGGGAAGGCCACAACAGGGCAGGCGATGCGCCCGGCCGCGTTCTGATAAGGCTCTAACAGAATTTCTGCAAGACGGCCTTTATAATGAGCCATGTGGGCATGCTATCATGCCCCAAGCAAGCCAGACAAAGGTCTGGCTGCTCTTTGTCTCGCAAGGAGGAGTTGTGAATCTCGTCGGTATCGTAAGTTTTCTTGCAGTTCTCGCCTGGGCGGTAGTGTTGGGAGTGCTGGCGCTCATTGTGGTGCGCTCTACACGCGGCAAGCCCATGCCCGGTGGCGGCCTGATGCTGATCATTACCGTCCTCGTCGCCGTAGCGCTCAACGTCCTGGCTGCTGGCCTCGTCTTCATCCAACCCAGTGAACGCGGGGTTGTGGTCACCATCGGGGAAGGCGGTATCCGTCCGGATGCTATCCAGCCTGGTTTGCACTGGGTAGTTCCTTTTGCTGAATCAGTCATCCCCTATTCCATTTCGCGCCAAACCTATACCATGTCCATCGCCCCCGAAGAGGGTGCCATTCGAGGTGATGATTCGATCGAAGCGCGCACTTCAGATGGGCAAGTGGTCAAGGTGGACGCCTCTGTCATCTTTGCCATTGATCCCAACCAGGTTGTCAAAGTCCATGTTGAATGGCAGGATCGCTACATTGACGGACTTGTGCGACCAGTAGTGCGCGGCATTATTCGCAATGCCGTGGCCCAGTTTGGGGTGGAAGAAGTCTATGGCAGCAAGCGCGTGGAGATGAGCAATCTGATGGCTGATGAACTCAGAACGCGCTTTGATGAGAATGGATTGATTCTGGTTGACTTTGTGCTTCGTAACATCGCCTTCTCAGAAGAGTACGCCGCTTCGGTTGAACAGAAGCAGATAGCAGAACAACTGGCTCAACAGGCCTTCTTCGTGGTTGAACAACGTCGCCAGGAGGCCGAGCAAGCCCGCCAGGTAGCGCAGGGTCAAGCCGACGCGGCCGTTATTAGCGCGCAGGGCGCAGCCGATGCCCGCCTGATTGAGGCCAACGCAGAAGCGCAGGCTTTGCGCATGTTGGCCGAAGCCATTGCGCAGAACCCGAATGTGCTCGTTCTGGAATACATCCAGAAGCTCGCCCCGAACATCCAGGTGATGTTGGTGCCCACGGATAATCCGTTCCTGCTTCCGTTACCCAACTTCAATCCATAAAACAGTTTAGTTTGAAGAAAAAGGACGCGCCGATCATCGGCGCGTCCTTTCATTTCCTTTAATGAGATAATTTCTGCGATGACTGACGCGCTGAAAACGAGC
The DNA here is from genome assembly GCA_046716985.1 of Anaerolineales bacterium. Taxonomy (GTDB): domain Bacteria; phylum Chloroflexota; class Anaerolineae; order Anaerolineales; family UBA11579; genus JAMCZK01. Next base: position 8,225 of record JBKJWG010000255.1, read on the forward strand.
CAGGCGAAAAAGATTCGCCTCACCAGCATGGCCACTTGCGCCGGCTGCGCCGCCAAACTGAAAGCTGAGACGCTGGCAGACTTGCTGCGCCCGCTGCAAGGTATTTTCGATCCGCTCAGCACGCCTGACCTGTTGGTCGGCCTCGGCCAGCCAGACGACGCCGCAGTGTGGCGCCTGGACGACGACCGCGCCCTGGTCGTCACCACTGATTTTTTCACACCCGTTGTGGATGACCCTTACGATTTCGGCGCCATCGCCGCCGCTAACGCCCTCTCCGACGTCTACGCTATGGGCGGCAAACCGTTCCTGGCGCTCAACATCGCCACTCTGCCCAACGATCTGCCCACCGAGATCGGCGTCGCTATTTTGCGGGGTGGGGCAGAGAAAGCCCGTGAGGCCGGCGTGGTCGTTGCGGGCGGCCACACCATTCAAGATAAAGAGCCCAAATATGGCTTAGTTGCCATCGGTTTTGTGGATCCGCGCAAAGCCATCAGTAAGCAAGGCGCGCGCGCCGGCGACAAATTGTTTCTCACTAAACCGCTCGGCTTCGGCGTCACCAACACTGCCGTCAAGCGCGCGCTGGCCACCGCGGAAGAAGAATCCGAAGTGGTCGGCTGGATGTGCCGCCTCAATAAGACTGCGTCTGAGTTGGCCGTGAAATTTGAATTGCGCGGCGGCACGGATATCACTGGCTTTGGCCTGCTCGGCCACAGCTGGGAGATGGCCAGTGGCGCGGGTGTGCAGATCCGCATTCATTTTGACGCGGTGCCTTTCACTTCAGCCGCGCGCAAGTTTGGCGAGCAGGGTACTTTCCCCGGCGGCTCGCTGGATAATCGCAATTTCTATTTGCCGCATGTGACTTTCGCCAGCGGCATCCAAGAATGGGAGCAGACCCTGCTCTTCGACGCCCAAACCAGCGGCGGCTTGCTGCTAGCGGTGCCGCAATCCAAGGCTGCAGCCTTCGCCGCCGAAGCGGCCAAGCTGGAGCAGCCCGCTTGGGAGATCGGCGAAGTCGTCGCGGGGCAAGGGATTCAAGTCGTTCGCTGAAAATTAACAACCTAGAAAAAGGGGTGGCAAAGAAATGGTCACGGTGGTCTATGGAAGTTCGGCTGGGAACCGCCCAGAACCTGCCTTCATATAGTGGTATCCCAATAGCTTTTACCGCTTATTCTATTTTTGACATTATCCCGATTCAAAACGGCCTGGCTGGTTTATCTCTAACCGAGCGCAAGCTGGATATTCCTTTTGTCAAAAATTACGACATGGAGGAAGCTGGAGGGCCGATCAGTTGGCCTAAACGCTTTGATATTCGCAATTGGGCATTCTTTCTGGCTTATGAAAATGCCCGGCCGATTGGCGGGGCGACTGTAGCCTGGAGTACGCTTGAATTGGATATGCTTCAAGGGCGCAAGGATGTTGCCCTCATTTGGGATTTGCGAATAGCGCTTGAATGGCGTCATCGGGGTGTTGGGCGGCATTTGTTTGCGGCGGCGAAAGAATGGGCTAAATCTAAAGGCTGCACGGAAATGAGGGTCGAAACTCAAAACATTAATATCCCTGCTTGCCGCTTCTACGCCAGCCAGGGCTTTGAACTCTTTTCTATAGATCCTTTAGCTTACCCCAACCTGCTAAATGAAACCCAGTTACTCTGGCGTTTGTCAATTTAACCAAGGCTGATTGACGCGTGGAGTCTCGACCTGTATAATCCAATGACAACTGAATAAATCTTCGGGGCAGGGTGAGGGTGTTGTGGAC
>JBKJWG010000256.1:0-3614 GCA_046716985.1 Anaerolineales bacterium
GAGTGACACCTTGGGCTGCCGCGTCCCAGGTGTCACTCAGATGCCCCTTGCACCCACTCGCAGCGACGTCTACGTAAGCTTATTTGGCATTGCCTGGTTGCCTTATCACCGTGTCAACGTCGGCGGACGCGAGGTCGAGATTCCTGCTTTTTAAGCACCCGTATAGATTCGCCCCTGGTTTCGTTGTCAGAGGTACTATGCGACGCTCTCTGAAAACCCAACTGGATACCCCCAAAACTCCTTCCCGTGAAGACAAGATGTATTCTCAGGGTCGCAAAGACCCATATCAGGCGCGCAAGAAAATGCCTGACCCTGCTCGTTGCTCCCAGTGCGGCGTCTACTATATGAAAGGCCGTTGGACCTGGAAAGCTACCTACAAAGACGCCGAGGAAGTCTTGTGCCCGGCCTGCCAGCGCATTAATGATCGTGTGCCGGCTGGCATCGTTGAGATTAGCGGGTCGTTCTTTGTTAAGCACCGCGCTGAAGTTGAGCATCTAGTCAACAATCGCGAGGCTCTCGAGAAAGAGCGCCATCCCCTTGAACGCTTGATGAAAATAAAATCCAGCGCCAAAAGCATGCGCATCGAAACAACCGGTATTCATCTCGCCCGCCGCATCGGTGATGCGTTGGAGGATGCGTATCAAGGCAATCTCGAGATCGAATACCTGAAAGGTCAGGAAAAAGTTCGAATTAACTGGCAGCGTTGATATTCAATCAGAGAGAGGCGATGCTTGGCATCGTCTCTCTCTGAAACGCCTTAAACTTCTCTCCTGCCCAACTCCTCCGCTAATTCCTCTAACGCCGCGCCCGCGGCCTTCTCGGGCTTCGCAGCCCGCAACGCTTCCAGCGCTTCGGCTGTCAGCTTTTCGGCTTCCTGGCGAGCGAAAGCGCGGCCGCCCTCTGCTTCTAGCAACGCGGCCAGGTCGCCAACTTCGGCGGGCGAAACGCCGCCGTTGTTCCAACGGCGCGCGAATTCACCATTTTTTTGCAGTGCGTAAAGTACCGGCAGCGATTTCTTGCCACTCAGCAGATCGCTGTGCACAGACTTGCCCAGCTGCTCGGCGTCGCCCCATATACCCAACAAATCGTCGTGCACTTGAAAAGCCAATCCTAACTTTTCACCGAACACCATATATGCTTTAAGCTTGGGCCCGCTCGCGCCTGCGACCAGCGCGCCCAGGCGGGCGCAAGTTGCCACCAGCGTAGCGGTCTTGCCCCAGATCATCGGCCAATACGCTTCTAAGTCCAGCTTGCCCATTTGCTCGTATGCCAGGTCCAGGTGTTGCCCTTGCGTGAGCTGCAAGCTTGTACGCGGCAGTAGCCGCGCCGCTTCCAAATATATTTGTGATGAAGAGGTTTTCTCCAGCGCTTCCAGCGCTATGTGCGCTAGCGCGAACATGGCGTCGCCGGCATTCAGCGCCTGAGGCACACCCCACTTCGCCCACAGGGTGAGGCGCCCGCGGCGCTGCTCGCTGTTGTCTTGTATGTCGTCGTGGATCAACGAAAAGTTGTGCAAAATTTCCACAGCCGCAGCCGCGGGCAGCGCTTTGTGCCAATCGCCGCCCGCCGCCGCGTTGCTGAGCAGCACAAGGGTGGGGCGCACGCTCTTGCCGCTGGCCTTGGGGCCGGCGCCTTCGCCTTCCCAGCCCATATGGTAAGAAAGCATTTCGCGCAACAACTCGTGGCGCGGTCCGCCAGCCGGCTGCACAGCTTCTTTGAGCGCTGCCTCGATGGCGGGCAGCATTTCTTTTCTGAATTGTTCTAATGACATTTGGATTGCTTAATCGCGCACAACCAGCGGAAGAGTTTGCAGCGTGGCAATATCTCCCACCCCAGCCGCAAACATGCACACGCGCAGCTCGCGGCTCACTTCGCCGATCGTCTTAACGACTGCCTCTGTGGAATCGACCGCGGCTTTGAGATACGGGCTGGCCATGCCGCCCAGTTCCGCGCCCAGTGCGATGCTCTTGGCAATATCCACTCCCGAGCGGATGCCGCCCGATGCGAAGATGCGCATGGTCTTCAGTTCCTGGCGAATTTGCAAAATGCTCTCCGCAGTCGGAATGCCCCAATCAACAAAAGCCGCAGCCAGCTTCCGCTGGCTTTCTGTCTTGGCGCGATGCATTTCCACTTGCGACCACGAGGTGCCGCCCGCGCCGGCCACATCGATGGCGCGCACACCGGCGTGCGCAAGCTGTTTCGCCGTGTGTGCAGAAATGCCCCAGCCAACTTCCTTCACCACAACCGGCACTGGCAGTTGTTTGCACATGATCTCGATCTTTTGTAGCAAACCGGCAAAGTTAGTATCACCTTCGGGCTGCACTGCTTCTTGCAGCGCATTCAGATGCAGCATCAGCCCGTCTGCTTCGGCCATATCGACTGCTCGTTGCATATGGCTGAGGCCATAACCATAATTCAATTGCACCGCGCCCACGTTGGCGAACAGCAAAATATCCGGCGCCACGTTGCGCACGCGGAAGCTGGCCTCGAGCTTCTTATCCTCGAGCGCAGCCCGCTGCGAACCCAGCCCCATGGCGATCCCAGTGGCCTGGGCAGCTTCCGCCAGGCGCTGGTTGATTTGCGTGGCGTCCGCGCTGCCGCCCGTCATCGAAGAGATCAGCAGTGGCGCCTTGAGCTTCTTGCCGAAGATCTCCACGCTCAGGTCGATTTCTTCTAGATTGAGTTCGGGTAGGGCGTTGTGCTGAAAAAAATAGCGTTCCAGCCCGGTGGTGAGCTTGGACTGAACGTCTTCTTCAAGATTAATGCGAATGTGGTCCGATTTTCGTGCGCTGGTACGCGTAACTTTCGGCATTAAGGGGTGTTCCTGCGAACTGAGGGTAGTTTACCAGTCCAAATTTGGACTGTCAATTAACTGCTTGACAGCCCCTTTGCGACAGGTAGAATTACCCAGCTTTTCCAAAAACTCTGGAGGCCAATGTGGCAGATACCTTTGAACAAGTGAAGGCTACGATCGTCGAGTTGCTCGGCGCAGACGGTGCCAAGGTGACCCGCGAGGCTCGTTTCCGTGAAGACCTGGAAGCGGACTCGCTGGATATCGTCGAACTCATTATGGCCCTGGAAGACAAGATGAGCATCGAGATCTCAGATGAAGATGCCCAGAACATCACCACGGTGGGCCAGGCCGTCGATTATATTGACGCACAAAAGAAGTAAATAATTATTCAGCAAATAAAAAGCGCGGCGAAAGCCGCGCTTTTTGTTTTTAATCGAGTCGCTAATTTTTCAACAACTCCGGTATCTGCTCCGGGTGGTCGGCCACTTGCACGCCGGCTTGCTTGAGCGCGTTGATCTTGTCGTCGGCGCTGCCGGCGCTGCCTTCCACGATGGCGCCGGCGTGGCCCATGCGTTTTCCCGGCGGGGCGGCGCGGCCGGCAATGAAGCCGACCACTGGCTTGGTCATATTCTTGCTGATGAACTCGGCAGCTTTCTCTTCGTCGTTGCCGCCGATCTCGCCGATCATCACGACCTTATCCGTCAACGGATCTTCCTCAAACATCTGCAAGATATCGATAAAGTTCAAGCCTTTTACCGGGTCGCCGCCAATACCCACCGTCGTGCTCGATCCCAAGCCGACCTGCTTGAGCGCGTATAAC
>JBKJWG010000257.1:0-8441 GCA_046716985.1 Anaerolineales bacterium
GGTTTGATCAGCAGCTGGCGCGGCTCGGGCACACTGATGCTAGCTAGCTGGATCAACGGCGTGGGCTGCCCGTAGTACTCGACGGATAGCTTCTCGACCAGAGCAGGTGATGCTCGGCCAGTGCGAATGGCGGAAAGGTCTTCCCGTAGAGACTGAACCGCCCCTTTCATGCGCGCCCTGGTCTCTTTAAGGACATCTGCTATCACGAATAGCCTCCTGGAGAAGCTGTATGGTGAGCTACTAATTCAAGTTATTATTTGGAAGAGCAGAACCGATTGCGATTTTACCACCAGCACACCGTCTAATATCGCCGGCCAACCGTGTGAGGAACAATGAACGTAGACGGTTTCAGAATCCGGTCAGCGCTTTCTAGAGGCTAGCGTGTCGAGAATGAACGGGGGCAGGAGCCAAACAGACAGTCGAATTGGAATAAGCGAGCCGACCGTATGACGCACCACGCTGGAGGCGTCGCCCAGTATGCTCACGGACAGCATAACGAATTCGCCGACGAAAAATAGCACTAGGCATGCCGTGACCCCTGCCAGACGATGGTCAGAACCCCGCAAAGTCAAATAACCTAAAAGCGCGAATTCAAGCAAAACGACCGCAAGCACTGATATATCTTTTGGGTGGAGCAGATCTCCTAAATAAACTAGCCACGCGGGGGTCACGTCTTCATTGCGCGTGAAAAATGGCTGGTTGTTCTCGGCAAATGAAGCCTTAGTTCCATCAACGAGAGTTTGCCATGCCCAGCCTGGGTGAGCGATAATGAATTGAATGTAGGTGCTGGTTCCTCGCGTCTGAGTCCAATCCAACAGGTAATCAATTTCAAAAAACTTAAGCTGAGTATAGGGACTATCTTTTAATGCCAAAACTTCATCGGTCGCAGGAAAACCACGCGCCTTAAAGAAAGCAAGGTGCTCTGGATCAGACAGCACATGCTCCAGCAGATTATTGAAGAATGGATTAATCCAGCGACCGCTGGCCTGTGCTGACCTAACATTGACGAGGAAAAGGACCGCCAGCAAGGCGGTTACCGCTAAAAGATCCCGTTCGGGCATGCGAATGCGCAACTTGCGGCCAACAATCAACGCCAAAAGCACAAACCCAATGATGACTGCCAGCATGTAGGCGTTCGTATCTCGGGCGAAAACCCACAGTACCGCTAATACGAACCAACTGGCAAGCAACACGCGATCTCCACGATTGAATTTCCCGTCACTGTTCGCGATACGCAGCACGACTTCGATCGACAGCGCAAGCAAACCAATAAATAAAGATAAGGATATGGGTTCCGACATCAAGACATAATCCCATTCGGCCACCTGCGGGCTGAGCGCGAAAAACAAAACAAGCAGCGCGCCCATGATCTTTGACCACGGCCTAGTGAGATTCCGAAACACAACAAATGCCACTAATATCCACGCAGCCACGGAAACAAGTGCTTGGACTTTGGTGACAGAACCCAAGCCGGGCTGCTCAGTCAGCGCGGGGCTGAGGAAATCTCCTGGGCTAGACAGATTGGTTACCTCATACCCTCCCTCGGGCTCAGCGAGCTTATACATTAATGCTATGGTAGCTGTGCGGTTCGATGTAAAAAATCTACTCGTAAAAATTGGGAGGTGGGCGACTCGGATGTATTCCTGGGTATCAAAGTTCGAGACGGACCAATTGGGCGGCTCATAATTAGCAAGCCGCAGCCCTAAGAAGATCACAACAAACAATAAAAACACAGCCAATTGGCCGCGTGACGATTTCATTTTGGCCGCAGCTTTTCTGATAATCGCGAACTGTAAATTTGAGAAAACCCAAGAAACAGTAGAGGGGGTCCAGTAAATTCGAGGATATAAAATAAAGCATTTGCGACTTGAGGCGGCCACAACATCGGCAGCAGCAAAGCAACTGCTCCTGCAGCCAGCAAAAGCGGCGCAAAACTCGATCCTTTCCATTTTTTCTGTGTTCGCATAACAAGGAGATACGCCGCGCCGCCAACCAAGCCTATCGCGCCGTAGGCATTCAGCAACCAGCCGCCCCAGCGCGTAGGCCGGTTGGTCGCCAGCAGATCGCCGATCTGCACATAGATAGGCCGCTCGGGTCGGAACCAATCTTCTGCTTTGGTCACCTGGGTCGCCCCGACCAAGACCAAACTAAGCAAGCTACCTGCTATTAGCGTATAAGTCAGCCAGCGCAACTGCGGTTTGTCTCCAAACAAGAGCAGAAGCACGGCATGCCCAAACCAAGCCAAGGCCAGCATCTCACGCGTCCAATAAAACAATTGCGCGGAGCTATTATCCAGATGAAAGCCAAGCACGAGTTGGGTCAAAAAACCGATGGAAAGAAAAACAAGGCCGGCGGTAAAGCTGGCCACCGCTAGTGATCGGGACGATGGGCGAGATCTGGGCAATAAAAAAATAAAACCAACTGTGAATACCAGAGCCAGCAATAGAAAATAAGCCATAACTAATTATATGGCTTGGTGCTAGGAATTTATTTCTTACCGTCGTCGATCAGCGTGCCGATCGGCTTACCCAGCAGGGCCTTCTTCAAGGCCCCCTCTTGCCAGAAATTGAGCACCTGAATGGGCAGATCGTTCTCCATGCACAGGGAAATAGCGGTGCTATCCATCACGGCCAGGCGTAGATTGAGTGCGTCGATATAGGTGAGATGGTCGAAGCGTTTGGCGTTCGGCATGGTGCGCGGGTCGGCGTCGTAGACACCGTCCACCTTGGTGCCCTTGATGACAATGTCGGCATCGATTTCCATGGCGCGCAGGGCCGCGGCCGTGTCGGTGGAGAAATAGGGATTGCCCGTACCACCGCCAAAGATCACTACCCGCCCCACCGCCAGGTGGCGGATGGCGCGCCGGCGAATATACGGTTCGGCAACCGCGCGCATCTCGATCGCCGATTGTACGCGCACCTCTATGCCATCGCGCTCGATGGCATCCATGAGTGCCAGGGCGTTCATCACCGTACCCAACATGCCCATGTAATCGGCTGTGGCACGGTCCATGCCGCGCTCGATGCCAGTGCGCCCGCGCCACAGGTTGCCGGCGCCGATAACTATGGCCAATTGGATGTCCAATCCAACCACTTCAGTGACCTGCGCGGCGATTGCCTCAGCCTTATCGGGGTCGATGCCAAAACCTTGCGGGCCAGCCAAGGCTTCGCCGCTCAACTTCAGCAGGATGCGCTTGTATTTTGATTTAGCTTTTTCCGCCATGCCGCCTCCGAATTAGTATAAAGAAACGGCCAACTTGTCGTTGGCCGTTTGATGCTTCATTTTTCAAGTGGCACACCCAGCTCCCAACGGGCAAAACGCCGGATGACAATGTTCTCGCCGGTCGCCACAACGCCTTCGCTGACGAGATCCTTAATGGTCTTTTTCTCGTCACGGATATTAGCCTGGCGCATTAATACCGTTTCGTCAAGGAATTTCTGCAAACGGCCATCGACAATTTTGTCCCAGGCAGCTTGCGGCTTGCCTTCTTCTTTGGCCAGGTTGCGTGCCACTTCGCGTTCCCGTTCGATGGCAGTTGCGGGCACTTCTTCTTCGCGCAACCAGATCGGCGCAGTCGCGGCGATCTGCAGGGCGATCTCGTGAGCGAGCTTGCGGAAGTTTTCCGAGCGCGCTACGAAATCCGTCTCGCAGTTCACCTCGACCATAACGCCCACTCGGCCTTCGCCATGCGAATAGAGCTCGACCAAGCCGTTCAAAACTTCGCGATCGCCACGCTTGGCAGCTTTAGCCAAGCCCTTCTGACGCAAAAAGTCGACTGCTTTTTCGAAGTCACCCTTGGCTTCTTCAAGCGCGGCGCGGCAATCCAGCACACCCGCGCCGGTGGCTTCGCGTAATTTTTTAATTTGTTCTGTGGTGATGGCCATGTTTATTCTGTTTCTTCGCCTGCGCCTTCCAAGTCAGATTTTCTTAGCTTGGTCTTCGGCTTGCGCGCCTTGGTAGCCGTTTTCTTGGCGGCAGGCTTCTTCACCGGCTTCTTGGCTGCGCCAGCTTCAGCTACTACTGCGGGTGCTTCAGCGGCCTTCTTGGCTTCTTTGGCTGCCTTTGCTACTGCTTCGGCTTCTTCCTTAGCTTGTTCAACGGCCACTTTAGCCAGAGTTGCCTGGCCCAAGAGGTCAGCGTCGGTCAGTTCCTGAGGAATTTCATCCTTTCGACCGCGCGCCGCAGACTTGGTGGCCTTGGCGGGAACTTGTTCCTGCTTGTCCTTGCGCAGCGACAAACCTTCTAGCGCGGCATCGGCAATGTAAGAAACCATCAACTTGATGGCGCGGATAGCGTCATCGTTGGAAGGGATAACGTAGTCAATCACACTCGGGTTGCAATTGGTATCCACCAGGGCCAGCACCGGAATCTTCAGGATGTTGGCTTCTTCCACTGCGGTTGCTTCGCGGTGCACATCGATCACAAAAAGCATATCGGGCAGCTTGGTCATGGTGCGGATGCCGCCAAAACGCTCCTGCAATTTCTCCGCTACGCGGGCGTTGCCGAGTTTCTCGCGCTTGGTCAACTTGACCGCATTATCTTCTTCTGCAGCATCGGCGCCATTTTCTTGGCCCATGCGCTCCAAGTTTTCGAGTTCGCCGATGCGTTGGCGCATGGTTTGCCAGTTGGTCAGCATGCCACCCAGCCAGCGCACAGTCACATAGGGCATATTGGCGCGCTGAGCTTCAGCTTCGATGGTCTCGACCGCCTGGCGCTTGGTGCCCACGAACAACACTGTCTTGCCGTCCGCGACCAGGTCGCGCACGAGCTTATACGCTTCCTCGAGCGCTTTTACTGTTTGTTGCAGATCAATGATGTGGATGCCGTTACGTTCAGTGAAAATGTACGGCTTCATGCGCGGGTCCCATTTCTGGGTGCGATGTCCGAAGTGGACACCCGCTTCGAGCAATGCCTTCATATCAATATTAGCCATCGTAAAACTCCTTGCGTTTGACCTCCGCTTCCGTCATCCCCATGCGGCTACCCTTGCGGGCACGCGCCGCCGGGTCGGGAAGCGTGTGAGATGTTGTCTTCTCAGACAACGCGCCCGCATGAGCGAGCGCGGCGAGAGTATACCAGCCGCGCGTTTCTTCGTCCAGATGCGCGCGGCAATGTAAAATCATTGCATGCAAAAGGCAGAATTTGAAAAGGCGATAAAGGGACTTGCGCTTGAAAAAAGCGCTTATTTTGCCAGCGTTGGCTCCACCAACGATCTAGTCGCCGAGTGGGCACGCGAGGGCGCCAAAGGCTTGTGCCTGGCCGCCGCCGACGAGCAGACCCGCGGCCGCGGCCGGGCGGGCAGGCGCTGGTTCACGCCGCCTGCCAGCGCATTGGCTTTCAGCATGCTGCTTGAATTAGCGCCTGATTTCGAACCCGCTTATCTAGGTCGCGTTTCAGGTTTAGGCGCGCTGGCGGTTTGCGAAGCTCTGGAAGAACTGTACGCTCTGAAACCTCAAATCAAATGGCCAAACGATGTATTGGTGAACGGCAAAAAGGTATGCGGCGTTTTACCTGAGGCCAACTGGAGCGGCGAGCGCTTGCAAGTGCTCATTCTTGGCATTGGCATCAATGTTGCATCAAATTCAGTGCCCCCACAGGAATCGCTGAATTTTCCGGCCACCTGCTTGGAAGAGGTGCTCGGAAAACCAGTGGACGCAGCCGGTATGCTGCGAGGCGTTTTGCAAAAATTAATCGCGCGCAAAGGCAGCTTGGATCTGCCCGATTTTATAGCTGCCTGGCAAGCCAGGCTCGCTTACAAGGGCGAGCTAGTGACCGTGGACGTAGGCGAAGGTCGCTTTCTCGAAGCAGAGCTGTTAGGGTTGGCTGGCGATGGTGGACTGAAATTACGTATGCGTGGCGGAGAAGTGCGCGTTTTCCAGGTCGGCGAAATACAAGTGCGGCCCTCGGTTTGACAGGCACTTGAAATAAGCTAAACTAAATTGGCCGTGGAGGCTTGATGCTCGACGATTTTTTACGAGAAGATGACGCCAACAGTTTCCTCGACGAAATCGAGGAAACTCCAAGAATGGAACTGCCCGAGGAGCCCGAAGTCGGCTTCTTGGGCATGACCCCGTTCCAGCGTTTTGTCATCGCGGTGATGTTCTTTTTCATGGTGGTGATCATCGGCGCATTTTGCTTGCTGATCACCGGCTCCATCGGCGTGCCAGTTGGCTAAATAGCAAATAGAAAAAAAAGAGGCGCGTGATCGCCTCTTTTTTTATTTCCGTAGGTCAAAGGGTAATTTATTTCTTTTCTTCCTTACCATTTTCTTGTGAGCCGTCAGCGCTCAGACTGGCAGTGGGGATGCGCGCCAGCGTAGCCACGCTGTCGCCTTCGGCCACGTGCATCACGCGCACGCCGCGTGTGGCGCGGCCGGCTTGCTTGATATCTTTGACCGGGGTGCGTAGCACAACACCGGCGGAAGAAATGATGGTGACCTCATCGGCTTTTTGCACTACACGCGCTGCGGCAATGTGACCAATAGTCGGGAGGGCCTTCACGTCGGTTGTCTTGATCCCGCTTGTGCCACGGCCCTTAGCCGGATATTCAGTAAGCGGTGTGCGCTTGCCATAGCCTTGCGTGGTGACCACCAGCAGATCACCACCCGGCTCCACAACTTCCATGCTCGCCAAGCGATCCTTGGCTTTCATTTTGATCGCGCGCACGCCCGCAGCCTGGCGGCCCATCGAGCGAACCTTGGCAACTGAAAAGCGCAGCGCCTGACCCTGTTGGGTGACCAGAATAATATGGTCCTTGCCGCCGGCCAAGCCTGCCCAACCCAATTGATCGTCTTTATCCAAGCCCATGGCGATCAAGCCGGATGGACGCACGGCTTCAAATTCACTCAGTGCCATGCGCTTGATCTTGCCATCACGGGTAGCCATGACGCAAAACTCAACGGTCTTGAAACTGGGCACAGCCACCGCGGCCGTGATAGTTTCGTTGGCATTCACGCTGAGGATGTTGACGATCGGCGTGCCGCGCGCCGTGCGGTCAGCATCCGGGATGCGGTAAGCTTTCTCCGAATACACCTTGCCGCGATTTGAAAAGAACAGCACAGTGTCTAGAGTGCGGGCCGGCACCAGGATCACTACTTCGTCTTCATCTTTAGTGGCATGCCCCTTCACGCCGGATCCGCCGCGTACCTGAGCGCGGAAAGCCTTAGCCGCCACGCGCTTGACGTAGCCTTGCTGGGTAATGCTGACCAGCACAGACTCGTCCGCCACCAAGCTCTCTTCCGTCACATCGCCTTTACCTTCTAAGTCAATTACGGTCTTGCGCTCATCACCGTAAGCCTTATCCATTTCAGCCAGGTCTTCTTTCACCAACCCAAGGATCTTCTTGGGATGCTTGAGCAGATCCTGCAAATAAATGATGCGATCGGTGATTTCCTTGTATTCGTCTTCGATCTTCTTACGTTCGAGTGCGGCCAGCCTGCGCAATTGCATATCGAGGATCGCTTGCGATTGCTTTTCGCTGAGCTTGAAGCGCGTCATTAATTTTTCTTTGGCTACTTCGGCATCCGCCGCCTTGCGAATGGTCTCGATGACCGCGTCCAGGTTCGCCAGCGCCTTGAGCAGACCTTCCAAAATATGGCCGCGCGCTTGCGCTTTTTCTAGCTCGAATTGCGAGCGGCGGGTGATAACTTCCTGGCGGTGTTCAATGAAAATTTGCAGGCAGCGCTTCAACGAAAGCAGGCGCGGCTCCCCACCCACAAGGGCCAGGATCTGCGCCGCATAGCTGCTTTGCAAAGGCGTGTATTTATAGAGCCGGTTGAGCACCATCTTGGGCTGGGCGCCTGCCTTGAGCTCGATCACGATGCTCAAGCCGTTCCGATCCGTTTCGTCGCGCAGGTCAGCGATGCCCTCTAAGCGACCCTCGCGCACCAGCTCAGCAATGCGCTCAAGCAAGTTAGTCATATTGAGCTGGTAAGGGATTTCAGTGATCACAATGCGCATGCGGCCGCGGCGGCCCTCTTCGATGCGCGATTTGGCCCGCACGATCATCTGACCCTTGCCCTTGCTATACAGGTCGCGAATGCCTTCCTGGCCGATAATGATGGCGCCAGTCGGGAAATCCGGACCTTTGACAAATTTTAGCAAATCTTCCGCGGTGATGTCCTCCATCTTGTCGTAGCGGTCGATCATATAGCGCAGGGCGCCAACCAGTTCAGTCAGGTTATGCGGCGGGATGTTGGTGGCCATGCCGACGGCGATGCCAGAGGAACCGTTGAGCAGCAAATTGGGCAAACGGCTGGGCAAGACTTGGGGTTCCTGCAACGAGCTATCGAAGTTGTCGACGAAATCGACAGTGTCTTTGTCAATGTCGGCCAGCAGCTCCTCACCCATGTGTTTGAGCCGGGCCTCGGTGTAACGCATGGCTGCCGGGCGATCACCCCCAAGCGACCCGAAGTTACCCTGGCCGTCCACGAGCGGGTAGCG
>JBKJWG010000258.1:0-8610 GCA_046716985.1 Anaerolineales bacterium
TGGCCGGCACCAATGGCAAAGGCTCGGTGTGCGCGCTGTGCGCGGCGGCGCTGCAGGCCCAGGGCTACCGCGTTGGATCATTTACATCGCCACACGTGGAAGGTGCTTTGTATGGGATCCGCATCAATGGCGACGTTGCAAGTCAAGATGAGCTGGAAGAAACCTTTGAGCTGATCAGCTCGGATCTGCAAGCGGCCGAAGGCTGGACGAATTTCGAAATTGCCACCGCGCTGGCCTTCTTGCATTTCGCCCGCGCCGGCGTGGAGGCGGCGGTCATCGAAGTGGGCCTCGGCGGCCGGCTGGATGCCACCAACGTGATCACTCCTTTAGTCTCGGTGATCACGTCCATCGATTACGACCATACGTCGATATTGGGAAATACTCTCACAGAGATCGCAACGGAAAAGGCAGGCATCATTAAGCCCGGCGTACCAGTGGTGGTTGCGCCGCAGCCCGAAGAAGCGCGTGAAGCCATACTGGCTGTGGCAAAATCGCAAACCGCGTCTGTCATCGAAGTGGGGAAGGATTATCTTTTCGAGCGCGGCCACACTGATCTGCGCGGGCAAGACTTGCGCGTGTGGCCCACGGCTGCACCGGCGAATGCGGCCAAGTTGCATATTGCTCTGCTGGGCGCGCATCAGGTCGAAAATGCAGCCACGGCTTATGCCGCGCTGCAAACGGCTGACCAACGCGGATTGCACGTAAGTCAAACAGCCATCCAGCGCGGATTTGCCGCGACTCGCTGGCCTGGCCGCTTCGAGCCGCTGCAGAAGGATCCGTTTGTGGTGCTGGACGCAGCCCACAGCCCGGCCGCGGCGCGCGCGCTGCGCCAGGCGCTCGACGAATATTTTCCGGATATGTCCGTTACGTTAGTGCTGGGCGTCTCCGCCGACAAAGACCTCGAAGGCTTGCTGGCGCCCCTGCGCCCGCGCATCGCGTCAGCCATCGCCACCCAATCGACGCACCCGCGCGCCATGCCGGCCGGCCACTTGGCTGAGCGGCTGGCCGCGCTCGGCGTTCCGTCGGCGGCCGAGCCGGACGCGGGGAAGGCGCTGCGCGCGGCGCAGGCGCAGAGTCCAAAGTCCGGCGTAGTCTTGGTTGCGGGTTCGGTGTTCCTTGTGGAGCAAGTTCGTGCGATAATTACTACATGAAGCGCATAAATATTCCCCTAACTGCTCTATTGATTATTTCGCTAACTGCTTGCAATCTGCCCTCCTCGGGTTCTCCCACGGCTACCGATGTAAGCGTGCCGACAAGCACCGCCGCCAGCCCGCCTACCGAAACTGTGTCCGCGGCTGAGCCTTCGCCAACGGTTGAGGGCGATGTGGTTCTGGAAGCTATCCTGATCCTTTCGCCTGGGTCCAACTCAACCATCACCTCGCCGGTTACGGTTACAGGCCAATCGCGGCCTACTTTCGAACAAAACTTGGTCCTAGCCGTTTATGGAGAAGATGGTTCACTTTTGATCCAACAACCAACGATAATTCAATCCGATAACAGCACGCCCGGACCCTTCACCAGCGACTTGAGCTTCACGGTCGACCACGAGCAGCCTGGGCGCGTTTCGGTTTTTGAAACCTCTGCCATGGATGGTGGCATCGTGCACCTCTCCAGCGTTGAAGTCACGCTGGGCACCGGCGTAGCCAATATCGTGCCGGCCATCGTTGGCTTTGAAAGTATCTCGATCGAGTCCCCGCTGCCCAATATGGAGATCAGCGGCGGTTTTATTACGATCACCGGCATGTCTGATTATTATTTTGAATCGCAATTGGTCATGGTGCTATGCGGCGGCGGAGACGGCGGCGGCGCGGCCGACCCGTTGTGCGGCGAGGCCCACAATGTCCTCGGCGGCGGCGTGGCTATGATCAATTCTCCGGATATGGGCCAGCCCGGCCCCTTCAGCGGCACACTGACCTGGTCTGTGTCGGGGCCCACACCCGGTCGCATCATTGTCTATGCCACCTCACCGCGCGATGGCGGCTTGGTGCATGTCGCCAGTATCCCTGTGTTGATCCTGCCATAAGTTCCAACCTTATCTGGGGGAAGGATTGCATGAAAAGGACTTTGAGTTGGCAGCTTTCCTTTTTAGCTCTCGCCACCATAATCGTGGCTTGGTCCGCGACAAGCGCTGCTCTCCCCGGGCTGCAAACCTGCGGCGGCCAAGGGCAGCCTGCCTGTACGCCCATACCGCAAGGTGGAGAAAGACCGACCAAGACGCCAACACGCACGCCGCGTCGCACCACGGCTCCCAGCGTCACGCCGAGCCCAACAGCTACGCCCAGCCCAACTGTCCTCATACCTAGTTCCACGAACACCCCCCGTCCTTCACCGACAAGCACGCCTTCGGCAACTCCTTCCGCCACGCCGCGCTTCTCAATCGGCTGGCAGCCGCTGATTGACTGGTTGCGAACGCCCGTGCCCTTCTTTTTATTCTTCCCTCCCTCGCCTACTCCTCTGCCCTCTGTGAACATCGTCATGGATGGGGCCGAGATCACTCAGGCCATCCAATGTCTGCACAATTCCGGGTGCGCCGACAACTCAGTGCCGATGTACACCGGCAAAGCTACCATGGTGCGCGCCTATGTGCGCATATTTGCTGGGCCGACCTCGCTGAGCAACATTTCGGGGGCGATCTGCTTGGGCGATACCGGGGAAGCAGGTTGCAGCGAGCCCCTTCATCCGATCGGCCCGATAACAATTTCCAAGATGGAGGACGCGGTTAATTTTTGGCGCCGGCCTGGCCCGGCTCAGCGCGAACTCAAGGGCACACTTAATTTTGTCATTCCCGCTAGTTGGGTGTCCGCGGCGGGCCCGCTAAAGTTCACAGTGTATGTGAACTACAACGAAGAGAATATTGATGAGACTGTTTACGATATCAGCAACTGGGAATTCATCTCGACCAAAGTGATTAAATCTGTGCCACTGAACGTCGCCTTCGTACAGCTCTCAAAAGCTTTCGTGCCTTTTGGTTCAGTTTGGGACTTGGTCTCGTACCTGAAACGAGCTTACCCGACCGGCGACATTCGAGTTTGGTCGGTGCCCGTTTTCATTGCCGAAACTTACGCTTTTACGGACACAAGCTCCCCCGGTTGTGGGACAGGGTGGAACCTGCTCCTGAAACACCTCAAATGGTGGACCAAAACTTACCCGCAGCACTATTACGCAATGGTTAATGCGGGCCCGGTTGGCGGTGGTTATGGCGGCTGCGGCCATAGACCTGGCCGCGAGGCGGCCGGGAAAATCACACCCGGAACACAAGAGGGCGGCGAAATTGCCGCCCAAGAGATCGGCCACAACCTGGGCCGCCAGCACGCACCGGGCTGCGGCGCGGGCAACCCGGATCCAAGCTCGTCCGGATTTTTGGGAGAGTTTGGCGTTGATACGCTGCTGAGGCGAGGGTACGTCGAAGCAGATAGAGAATTCATGGGTTACTGTAATGCGGGAAATAGTTGGGTTTCACTGTATACATACCAGTCCATCTTCGCGCCGTTTTATAGTTACGCGCCGCCGACGGATACCGGGGTTAGCTTCACTATTCCCCAAGCCAGCCCGGATGGCGAGTTCCTTATCGGGGCGGGCGTGCTCTCTCCCACAACAGTTACGATCCAAGACGGTTTCTACCGCTTAAGCCTTGAGGCGGAAACACACGATGACCATTCCGCTGGCCCGTATACCGTCGAGCTGCAAGATCGTTCAGGAACCAGACTGTTTGCCCGCAATTTTGCTCCCTTAGAACTTAGTAATCACGAACCGGGTCATTCGGGGTCATTCTTCCTGGTTTTGCCATGGATCGATGGAGCAGAATCGATCGTGTTCAAACATGAAGGTGTTGAAATTGGCCGTCGCAGGGCGACGGCCAACATGCCCGTTGTCGAATTCCTGCCGATCGAATCGTATAGCTTTGAGGAGGCCGGACTTTACGTTGCGCTGGCAGGGCTCCGATGCAGATGGCGGCGCGCTTCAGTACATGCTGGAATTCAGCCGGGATGGCGGGACGACTTGGTTCACCGTCAGCCCGCACCTTTTGGAAACGGAATTAACTGTCGACGCCTCGCTTTTCCCGGGCAGCGGAAACGCGCTCTTCCGCGTGTTCGCCACCGATGGATTCAATACTGGGGTTGCTTTATCGCCCGAGTCATATGTCATTTATGGCAAACCTCCGCTTGTGCACATCGATGCTGGAACCGAATCTATTTCCATTACTGAAGGGCAGCCTGTGATTCTATTTGGAATGGGTACTGACCTGGAAGACGGACCTATTAACTCGCAACAATATAGATGGAGTTCAAACTTAGATGGGGAACTAGGCAGCGGTGACTTGTTCACCAGCCAATCTCTTTCAGTGGGAGAACACACGATTGCATTGAACGTAATGGATGCGGATGGGATGATCGGAACGGACAATGTAATCATTTCTGTTCTTCCAGCACCAGAGAGCGAGTCAATCACTCAAGCGCCTGAAGGCCTAAAACGATCTGCCTTGATCGGTTTAGGTGTGGCTGGCCTTGCCGGGCTAACCCTTGCTTTTTACTTATTGAGAAGGCGTGTACGCAAATAAGTGCAACCTTTCGGAGATCCACCTGAAGCCGGTCGGCGATTACGTGGCCACGGGCCAGCCAGTCAGTTTCTACACAGTCACCGAAGCCGCCCGCCAGCGCGGCGAAACGGCTATCGGCTACCGCATCTCATCCGAATCGGGCGACGCAAACAAATCATACGGCGTGTACACTAACCCGCGGAAACCGAATGCGGTGAACTTTGCTAATGAAGATAAAGTTGTGGTGATCGCAGAGAGTTAGTTCAGTTACTTGAAAATAAAAGAGCCGCTGTTCAGCGGCTCTTTTTTATTCCGTCTTGGTCGGCTCTTGCCTGCCGGCTGCCCGCTTTTCTTCCTGAGCCTGCATCACGGCGCGGATGCCGTTGCGCACCTGGTTGAGCACCCGTTCCAGTTCCATTTCTAGGCTGGTCAACGTCTCGACGACGTAGTCGTCGGCTTCCTGCCGGGTGGCTTCGCCATCGGCGGCCGCCTGATCGAGGATCTGCTGGGCGCGCGCCTCGGCGGACGAGACGATCGAGTCGCGATCCACCAGGCCGTCGCTCTTCTCGCGGGCCAGTTGCAGCGTGCGCTTGGCTTCCTCTTGCGCTTGGGCAATGGTGCGGTCGCGCTCGGCCACCAGCTTCTGGGCCTTTTTGACCTCGTCCGGGATGGCGACGCGCATCTGGTCGATCAGGTCCAGCATGCGGTCTTCATCCACGATCACGTTGTTGGTGAGCGGGATGGGTCGGCTGCTGTTAAAGAGCTCTTCTAATTTGTCAACGAGTTGCAGGATGTCCATATTGAATTCGTGCCTTATTGAGGTGCAAGAACTGAGCCTAGCTTAGCCGTAAACGAGTCCATACGCAACTAAAAGCTCGGATTAATCCCGCAATGGCGTTGCCGTGTAACCAGGCTCGCCGTTCGACTTCATCTCTGCGAAGCGCTTGGCCAGCGCTTTCTTGACATGCGCCGGCACCATGCTGCCCACGTCGCCGCCCAGCGAAGCCACCTCGCGCACGGTGGTGGACGATAGGAAACTGTGCTCCTTGCTGGTGATCAGCGACACAGTCTCGATATCAGGCGCCAGCTGGCGATTCGCCAACGCCATGCGGAACTCGTACTCGAAATCGGAAAGCACACGCAGCCCGCGCACGATCACTTGCGCGCCGACTTTGTGACAATAATCCACGGTCAGGCCGTCGTAGAGCGTTACCTTGATCTTCGGTTCTTTCTTGAAAGTCTCCTGAACCAATTCCAAGCGCGTCTCAGTGGGCAGCAGCAATGATTTTTGCGGCATCTGATAAACAGCTACGATGATCTCGTCGAACAGCTGCACGGCGCGCAGGGCGATATCGATATGGCCGTTGTGGATCGGGTCGAAGGTAGCGGGGAACAGGGCGCGGATCATTAGCTAAGGTCTCCTCTGCCGTCGCTGGCGTATTGTTTGAGCGCGGCGGCTAATGGGTGATGTTCGGGTTGGCTCAGCTCGGGATCGCCGGCCAGCAGGGCTTCGGCGTGGCGGCGCGCCTGATCGATCAGGCGCGCGTCGGTAAGCGATGCCAGGCGCAGATCGTTGAAGCCGGCCTGCCGCCCGCCCATGAATTGGCCGGGACCGCGCTGGGCCAGGTCGATCTCGGCTAGCAGAAAGCCATCGTTGGTCTCCACGAGCGCCTTGAGGCGCTCGTTCTCGGCTGCGTCGTCGCTATCAGGGATGAGCAGACAATATGATTTTTCGGAGCCGCGGCCGACGCGGCCGCGCAGCTGGTGCAACTGCGCCAGCCCGAAACGGTTGGCGCCTTCGATCAGCATCACGCTGGCGTTGGGAATGTCTACGCCCACTTCGATGACCGTCGTGGAGACCAACACCTGCGTTTTGCCATCTCGGAAGGCGGCCATGGTTTTCTCTTTTTCTTCAGCGGGCATACGCCCATGCAGTAGACCCAGCTTCAGGCCGCGGAAACTTTCCTTGTGCAGCTTTTCGTATTCGTCCACTGCCGCTTTGGCCGCGGAGTTCTCACTCTCTTCGATGAGCGGGTAGATCACGAAAGCTTGCCGGCCGGCCTCGACCTGCTTGCGTATCAGGTTGTAGGCGCGTTCCTGTTCACGCGGCAGCAAAATATGCGTGCTCACTTCCTGGCGACCGGGCGGCAGCTCGCCGATCACGCTCAAGTCGAGATCGCCATACAGCGTGAGGGCCAGCGAGCGCGGGATGGGCGTGGCGGTCATCACCAGCAAATGCGGATTGGTGCCTTTGGCGCGCAGCGCGGCACGCTGAGCCACGCCGAAGCGGTGCTGTTCGTCGATGACGATCATTTCCAGTTCTGAGAATAGCACCGGATCTTCGATCAGGGTGTGCGTGCCGATGACCAATTTGATGTTGCCGGCGTGCAGCCCGGCTTTGATCTCAGCCTTCTCTTCTTTGCTGGTCGCACCGACCATCAGGCGCAGCTCGCTCGGCTGCAGCGGGCCGCCGGGGCCAGCAAGCAGCTTGCTCAAATTGACGTAGTGCTGCTCGGCCAGAATGCTGGTGGGCGCCATGAGCGCCGATTGGGCGCCTGCGTGCGCAACCAGCGCCATGCACAGCGCGGCCACTACCGTTTTGCCGGAGCCCACATCGACTTGCAGCAGCCGGTTCATTGGGCGGCCGGAATCGAGATCTTTGATTAAGTCGGCCAGCGCGGTGGTTTGCGCATTGGTCAATTGATAAGGCAGGCGCGCGATCTGGCCCTGCAGCCATTCGGTAGGCGCGGCAAAGCGACGCGCGCTTTGGCCCTGCCAAATTTTCTTTTGGATCAGCACAGCTAGTTGCAACAAGAATAATTCGTCGAAAGCCAGCCGCTGACGGGCTGCCTGCAAGCTCTCCTGCGAATCGGGAAAGTGCGCTTGAAGCAGCGCATCCGCAAGCGGCAGCAGATCGGCAGAGGCGACCAGCCGGCTGGGCAGCATTTCGGGCAGGCGCGGCGCCCAGTAGCTCACCACTTCTTTCATCAGCTTGCGCAGCCAACGCTGGCCGACCTGCGCCGTCAGAGGATAGACGGGCACGATGCGATTTGTATGCAACTGCTCTTCGTCGAGCAATTCCCATTCGGGGCTGTTCAAAGTGAAACGCCCAAGGTATTGGTCCACTTTTCCGGAAAGCACTACTTGGTCGCCCTCCTGAAAATTGTTCGCCATCCAGGGTTGATTGAACCAGGCCACGCGCAGCGCTCCGCTGCCGTCGTCCACGACGATCTCGAAGACCTGCTTGTTGCGCGTTTTGCCGGTTTGGCGTTTCGCCTTGCTCTTGACCGTGGCGATGATGGTCACTTCTTGCCCAAATTTCAGTTGGCGGATGGGGACGAGTTGGCTGTAATCATCATAGCGACGTGGGAAATGGTAGAGCATGTCGCCTAATGTATGAATGCCCAGCTTCTCCAGGCGCTCGGCATTCACCGGCCCGACGCCGGTGAGCACAGTTACCGGCGCATCAAGGGCGGCCGGCTCGCCTTCTATTTTTGGGCGTTTAGTCGCTTTCGTTTTCCGCGTGGCTGCCTTGGGGTTGCCCGCATTGGGATCAATAGGTTTAGCGCCAGCGGGTTTCGGCGCGGCTGGCTGCGGTCTGTCTGCAACTGGCCGTTCCTTTAGTCGAATGAACTGTGTTCTTTGAGGTGTGGCTTTGCTTTTTGTTTTCCTTTTTGGATTTTCAGCAGGCTCTGCCCCAACTTCGCGCTCGATGCGCTGCCACACGTTCTTAAGCGCCTCAGCGCGGTATTCGGGCTCGAGGTCTTCATAGTTGCGCAGCTGGCCGGTCACGGCCAGGATGAGCGGCTCGTTGACATCTTCGGCGCGCGCCTCAGCTTCCCAGCTAGGCAGCATTTTCTCCATGCCACCCATGATCGCCCCGTTGTCATATTGGCGTTCTGCTTCTAAACGAAAAATTTTCCTCAGCTTGGTGAGGGAAGGCTGCATCCCTCTATTTTATCAGGGGGGGGGCGAGGCGCGCTTTTTAAGCTTCGATCGCGAACAGACCCAGGCTATGCGGGCCGATCAAGCTGGCGAAAGGCGCGTTGATGATCTGCTCGCTGATCGGCGTG
>JBKJWG010000259.1:0-4444 GCA_046716985.1 Anaerolineales bacterium
CCGCCCAATAGGGGGTGAGCAGATAGCTGACCGGCGTCGTCCAGCCCGGCAGCAGCGCGATGGGGAAGAGGAAACCGCAAAGAATGTAGACGGGGAATTCCAGGCCGTTCTGGAAATTCTGCACCGCCGGGGTGAGAATAAATAAGGAAGCCATGATCAGCCCGAATAAAATAAAAGAGATCACCATCAAGAAGATCGAGGCGATGAAGATCACCGGCTGGGCGACCTGCACATCTAACTGGAACAGCCACGCCACCAGGATGTAGCTGGTCACCATCGCAAGCAGCGATTGCGTCACGTTGGCCAGATTCTTGCCGAGCACGACTACCGGCATCGGCGTAGGTGCAGCCACCAAATTCTCCAAGGTTCCCACCCAACGCTCCTCGGTAATGCTGTTGCCGCTGACAAAGAGCAAACTGCTCCACAGCCCGGTCATGCCGGACCCGACCACGACGAAAATGGCATAGTCGCCACCGCGTTCACGCAGCATCCACAACGCGATCACGGCGATGATGATCGGTTGAAAAATAATGGCGAAAATGATGAAGGCATCTGTGAAGTTCTGGCGCAGAGTGACTTCAAAGGTGACCGCGATCGTGCGCGACCATCGGCGCAGCCGGGTCGCGAGGCTCGCTCTATTCTGGGCCATGGCCGTCTCCACCCACCAAGCGAACATACGCGTCTTCAAGGGTCGGCTCGCGTGAGGTCACTTTGCCGACCTTAATACCATCAAAGAGCGGCAGTAGATCCGGGATCGCTTCTGCACCGCGCGTGGTCTGTACTATCAGGGCTTGCTTCTGATCGCGGTCTTCCACCGAGACATTGTCCACAAATTTCAACATCCGCAACTTATTCAACAATTCGTCCGGCACACCGAATACTTCCAGCTCGATCACCGAAAGGTCTTTGACCAGTTTCTTCAATTCAGTTGGCGTGTCCATGGCAATGATGTTGCCGTGGTTGATCACGGCGATGCGTTGGCACAGCGCGTCGGCCTCGAACATGTAATGGGTGGTGAGCAGGATAGTCTTCTTTTCGTCTTGCAGATTGCGCACCACCCCGCGCAACTCACGCGCGCCCACCGGGTCGAGACCGATGGTGGGCTCGTCGAGAAACAGCACTTCCGGGTCGTGGATCAGTGAACGGGCGATGTGCAGGCGCTGCTTCATGCCGCGCGAATAGCCTTCAACGCGCTCCTTCTCGCGGCCATTCAGCCCGACCATCTCGAGCAGATAGGGGATGCGCTTGGCGGCCACCTCGGGCTCCACGTTGTAGAGGCTGGCGAAATAGCGCAGATTGTCTACCGCGGAGAGGCGCCAATAGAGGCCGCGCTCGCCGCCAAAAATGAAGCCGATGTTGCCGCGGATCTCGTCCGCATTCTTGACCACATCGTGCCCGTTGATCAGTGCCGTGCCGCTGCTCGGGATGAGCAGCGTGGTGAGCATCTTCACCGTGGTGGTCTTGCCAGCGCCGTTGGGGCCGAGCAAGCCAAACAGTTCGCCGGGTTTGATCTCGAACGAAACGTCGTCCACAGCGACCACTTCTTTGTGCTGGCGGCGAAAACGACCGACACTTGTTTTGAAGATGCGCCGCAAATGGTTGACTTCAATTGCGTTCAATGATTTACTCCTGATAAATTTAGACAAAAGAATATTAGCCGCCAAGGCGGCGACAGTATTATAAGCCAGTGTTAGAACAAAAGTCCAGTTTGGCTACAACTAACCTCGGATTTCTCTGCGTGAAGCAACTATGAGCACTTATGGAGCCAACGCAAGGGCGAAGCAGCGTCGTCTCTACTAATCAACAACGCCCTGTTGGCGCATCAAGCCCAATAGATTCCTCTCGTTCCAGCGCGCCGCGATTCGTCCATTCTTGATTTGCAGAATATCAATGCTTGTCCAGGTGGCATTCACTTCACTAAAACTTATAGATTGCCAATGACGGACTAAATCGCTGTAAGGATTTTTCGCTTAGAACTACAGATAAGAAGGAAACATGGCTGCCCATTGGCTCGCTCGGAATGATAAGCGGAAATAAAGTTGTTACTTTTTCTTTTCCAAAAATACCGGTAAGTGGCCCAACGCAATAATATTCTTCCATTTGGCTTCGTCGCCTTCGGTGAAGATGGCCGCCTCGGCCACCACTTCGGCGCCGGCTTTCTGCATGACGGCGCGCATGCCTTGCTGGGTCGAGCCGGTGCTGACCACGTCGTCGACCAGCACTACGCGGCTGCCGGTAACCAGATGGCGATCCTTGGCGTCGAGATAGAGCGTCTGCGGCTCGCCGGTGGTGATCGAAACGGTTTTGGCCTGGATGGCTTCGCCCATGTAGCCTTTGTAACTTTTGCGCAAAACTACATAGGGTTTGCTGGTTTCTTCCGAGAGCACGTGAATGAGGGGAATACTTTTGGCTTCGGCGGTCACCAGCACGTCGTAGCCAAGGCCTTCGAGGCGCTTGGCTAGCTCGTGGGCGGCGGCGCGCACCAGCGGCGTGTCGCCGAGAATGTTGAGCAGCGCGATGGTGACGCCGGGCGCTACTTCCACCAAGGGAAGCTCGCGTTTAAGGCCGGCAATTTCAACGGGATATGTTTTAGCCATCGAGGCTCCTTTGCGGCTGCAGACTCATTATAATGCCCGCATGAGGGTGGAAAGATTGTTGACTAGTTTCCTGGTGCTTTGGTTAGCAGGCTGTAGCCAGGCGTCAACCACTATTGCTATAAGTGAAACCCCGCAAGTGGAGTCCTGGGTCCAGGCTTATTTCACCGACCCAGATGCGACCGACTGGGCTGATGTGCATGGTGGCCCCGACGAGCAGCTAGTGGATGCAATCGACGCGGCTCGCCTCAGTGTGGACGTGGCCGCTTATGACCTCAATCTCTACGCTGTGCGCGACGCGCTGCTCGAAGCGCAGGAGCGCGGCGTGCAAGTGCGCATGGTGGTAGAGAATGATAATTTTGCCGGTGAACAGATCCAACGACTGGCCGCGGCCGGCATCCCCATTGTGATAGGCACGGCCTCGGATTTTATGCACAACAAATTCGTGATCATCGATCGCTACCAGGTGTGGACGGGATCGATGAATTACACGTTGAGCGATGCTTACGGCAATCGCAATAACCTGATTGCACTAAGCTCAACCCGTTTGGCGCAAAACTATGGGAGCGAATTTAATGAAATGTTCCTGCGAAGGCGTTTCGGACCGAGCTCGCCAGCAGACACGCCGTTCCCGCGATTGGATATCGGCGAGCATATTGTGGAGACGTATTTTTCTCCCGAAGACGAGACCATTGGTCATTTGCTTGCCCTGGTGAACAGCGCCGAAGAGAGTGTTTATTTTTTGGCCTTCTCGCTCACCTCAGACGAGTTGGCTGCCGCGCTGATCGCGGCAGATGCGCGCGGCGTGGAGGTGCGCGGCGTGCTGGACGCGGGGCAGGCGGCCAGCAACCAGGGCGGTGAATACGCAGCCTTGCGCGCGGCGGGCATCGGCGTGCGGCTAGATGGGGAGGTAGGCAGCATGCACAATAAGATCCTGATCATCGATGGCGAGATCGTGGTGACCGGCTCATACAATTTCAGCGCGAATGCAGAAGATAACAATGATGAAAATACGCTGATCATCCATGATGCAGACCTGGCGAGGGAATTTACGGCAGAATTTTGGCGAATCTGGAACTTAACAGAAGAATAATTGTTGGGTAATTACTCCTTAATCTCTTTCCAATATCCTGTTGGTAACAATACAAACCGCGAGGCGTTTTTATCCATGTACGCCTCTTCATACTGAGTTTGCCGATTGTATAATAGAACTTCTGTTCTAGAGGAGGCAGCAAATGGATATTGGTGAATTGTTCTGGATCGAGCAGCCCGGGGCCAGCTTGGAAGAAAAGGTGTTGTGGGCTGCCGACAGCTACCAAAAGAAATATGGCCAGGCGCCCACACTGTGCCTGCTGCATCCCAGCCTGCTGAAAGGCGGCAGCACGCGGCTGGGCCGCTTGCGCCTGGAAGCCAAGAAGAGCATTCTGCCGAATTACTTGTGGATCGGGATTGCTGCGGACGGCTTCAAGCCGCTTGCGAGCTAAGCTCGGCCACGAAACTTTCCATGGCCAACTCGGGGTCCATTAGGCCAGTTTTGATCTGCTCGTCGTATTCCAAAAGTCTTTTGTGGATCGCCTCAAGCGCGCCAATCGAAAAGCGGCGCGCTTGCGCGGCCAGCTTCTGGGCGCGGTAAGGATGCATACCAAGTTCCTTGGCGATGTGCGTGTCGTTCAGTCCAGCATCCAACATTTCGCGGCTTTGCAGCAAAGCGCGGAAATGGCCCACCAAACTGAAATACAGGACGATCAAGTCGCGCTCGGGCATAAGCGCTTCGAGCGCTTGCATGGCGCGGGCGCCGTTGCCGGCGCTAAGTGCGTCGACGAGGCCGAAGAAGTCGCCCTGCTCACCGC
>JBKJWG010000260.1:0-3549 GCA_046716985.1 Anaerolineales bacterium
TGCGAGTACACGGATCACGGCCATTGTGGCATCTTAAATCAAGTCGAACATAGCCATCCCAAGCTGCCCCCCGATTATGTGCTAAATGAACCTACCTTGGAAGTTTTATGCAAGGTGGCGCTTTCTCATGCCCACGCCGGGGCCGATATTGTGGCCCCAAGCGGCATGATCGACGGCATGGTAGCCTCAATCCGCACCGCTCTGGATGCGGAGCAATTTGAGCATATTCCTATCCTTTCCTATGCTGTAAAGTACGCCTCGTCTTTTTACGGCCCATTTCGCGAGGCGGCTGAATCTCCTCCCAGCTTCGGTGATCGCAAATCCCATCAAATGGACCCCGCTAACCGCCGCGAAGCACTGCGCGAGGCCGCATTAGATGTAGCCGAAGGGGCGGATTTTCTAATGGTCAAGCCAGCCCTGCCCTATCTGGATGTGATCCACCAGGTGCGCGAGGCTTTTCCCGATCTACCACTGGCTGCGTACAACGTGAGCGGCGAATACAGCATGCTCAAGGCGGCAGCGGCCAATGGTTGGCTGGATGAAGAGCGCGTCATTTTGGAAGCGCTCACTGGGATTAAGCGCGCGGGGGCAGACTTGATAATCAGCTACCACGCCAAAGAAGCGGCTCAGTGGCTGCAGCGATGAGCCAGGCTTCGCCTTCTGGGGGGGAGCCCAAGGCGCGTTTTTTGCGCGCCTGCGAGCGTTTACCTGTTGACGCCACACCGGTCTGGTTCATGCGTCAGGCTGGCCGTTACATGCCTGAATATCGCGCCGTTCGAGAGAAATTCAGCCTGCTCGAGATTGTCGGGCGCCCTGAGCTAGCTGCAGAAGTTACTATGCAGCCGGTGCATGCGCACGGGGTGGACGCAGCTATCCTCTTTGCCGATATTTTGCTACCTCTTATTCCGATGGGTCTGAAGCTAGAGTTTGTCAAAGGCGAGGGGCCGCAAATTAGCAATCCGGTGCGTTCCTCTCAAGATATCAAAGCACTGCGACAGCCCGATGCGAGTACGGATTTGGGGTATGTAATGGAAGCCATCCACATTTTGCGCCGAGAACTCCCCGAAGAAGTTCCATTGATAGGCTTTGCGGGCGCTCCCTTCACAGTAGCCAGCTACATGGTGGAGGGCGGCCCCTCCAGGGATCACCGCCAAGTCAAGAGCATGATGTATGCGCAGCCTAAGGCCTGGCATGCTTTGATGGAGAAATTGTCTAACGCACTTAGCGATTATTTGCTCGCCCAGATTGATGCAGGTGCACAAGCCGTGCAGCTCTTTGATACCTGGGTAGGAGTGCTCAGCCCGCAGGATTATCGGCGCTTTGCGTTGCCTTATTCACAACGCGTGCTTTCAGCAGCAACCGAACGCGGTGTGCCCGTCATTCATTTTGGAACAAACACGGCTACCTTATTGGTAGATTTAAAAACCGCCGGGGGCACAGTGATCGGTCTCGATTGGCGCGTGCCCCTGGATCAAGGCTGGGCTCAACTGGGCGCCGATGTTGCGGTACAGTGTAATTTGGATCCGGCAGTTCTTTTTGCCCCATTGCCCGAACTAAAAAATCAAGTGCGGGATGTACTCGATCGAATCCAAGGCCGCGTTGGCCACATTTTTAATCTAGGCCACGGCATTCTCACTGACACACCTGTTGAGAATGTGCGAGCAGTTGTAGAGATGGTCCACGAATGGACAAGTCGCAGCGCGCATTAATAGTAGGCGGGGGTATCGCCGGACTTTCGGCAGCCTACTATCTGACCAAATATGCAGAAAAGAGGCACAAGGCCCTTTCTATCACCGTGATAGAGGCTGAACCGCGTTGGGGCGGCAAGATCCAGACCCAGCGGTCCCATGGATTTGTGGTTGAAGGGGGTCCAGATGCCTTCTTGGTCTCTAAGCCCTGGGCCTTAGATTTGTGCAAGGAATTAGGTATTGCTGACCGCTTGCGGCCTACCAACCCAGAACAGCAAAAAACTTATATCTTGCAGCGTGGGCATCTGCGGCTGATGCCCAATGGCCTCACCATGATGCTGCCTACAGACTTGCCGTCCTTAATGAAAACACCCCTACTCTCCTGGTTGGGAAAACTGCGTCTGCTTCTTGATTTTGTTTTACCAGCACGTCTCCCCGGTGAAGAGGAAAGTCTGCGCGCTTTGTTGACCCGCCGCCTGGGCGTAGAGGCTTACGAAAACCTCATTGGGCCGCTGGCCAGTGGGATCTACGCCGGAGACGGGGCAAGGCTGAGCGCGCAGGCCACCTTTCCGTACCTGCTCGACCTCGAAGCTAAACATGGCAGCCTGCTGCGAGGGGCAATGCGCCTGCGTCGTGAACGCGCGCAGCAAGCTGATGGGCCAGCACTGGGTACGCGCAGCGCTTTCCTAGCACCAATCGGGGGCATGCAAGAGTTGGTCGAAGCGTTGCTAGGGCGATTAAAAACATCGGGTGTCGAACTACGGGTCGGAACGACCGCCAAAAACATTGAACGCAAGGGCGATGACTTCCTGGTGCATCTTGGCGGCGATGCTAGCTTGCAAGCGAATATACTCGTCCTAGCGACCCCCTCTTACATAACAGCTGACCTTGTTCACAACCTCTCGGATGATCTAGCCGCAGAACTTTCCGATATTGAATATGCCTCTTCGATCACAGTATCTCTTGCCTATCATAAGCACGATATTCCACGCGCGTTAGATGGCTACGGTTATCTAATTCCGCGCAACGAAGGCCGGCCCGCATTGGCCTGCACCTGGACCTCGACCAAGTTCCCCCACCGCGCACCGCAGGATCAGGCACTTTTGCGCGTATTCTTTAGCCGCGCCAAGCAAGATTTGGGGTTACCCGAGGACGAGGAAAGATGGGTTGCCCTCGCACGTGATGAATTGCATCAAACGTTGGGTGTCAAGGAGGCACCGCTTTTCAGCTGGGTTCAGCGATGGTCGCGTGCCATGCCTCAATACAACCTCGGCCACCTTGACCGCCTTACACGTATCGACAAGATTTTGGCGGAGTTACCTGGTCTGGCCCTGGCGGGCAATTCCTACCGCGGTGTGGGCATTCCCGATACGGTGTATTCGAGCATGCAGGTCGCCGAACAGGTACTTAATCTTTTGGATGCAAAAGAAACAGGTTTTCAGGAAAGGCGTGACCGAGTCTATGAACACTGAGCGCTCGCAAAAACTTTTTAAGCGCTCGCTGAAATTGTTCCCCGGCGGAGTGAATTCTCCGGTACGCGCATTTCGCGCTGTTGGCGGGCAACCCCATTTTATTGAGCGCGGTGAGGGGGCTTATCTTTATGATGTGGACGGCAATCGGTTTGTGGATTACGTGCTTT
Organism: Anaerolineales bacterium; assembly: GCA_046716985.1. Lineage (GTDB taxonomy): Bacteria > Chloroflexota > Anaerolineae > Anaerolineales > UBA11579 > JAMCZK01. Next base: position 3,328 of record JBKJWG010000260.1, read on the forward strand.
CGTGGGGGCCGCTCATTTTGGGCCATGCGCACCCAAAAGTGGTGGCTGCTCTCGAGCAAACCATACGGCGGGGCACCAGCTATGGGGCACCCAGCCCCTTGGAACTGGAATTAGCTGAGCTTATCCAACAGGCCATGCCAGCCATCGAGATGCTCCGCTTTGTCAATTCGGGTACGGAGGCCACCATGAGCGCACTGCGCCTGGCGCGTGCGTATACTGGGC
>JBKJWG010000261.1:0-5127 GCA_046716985.1 Anaerolineales bacterium
CCCACACCCCGCTGGGGCGGGTGCGTCCGCCCCAGACCCCGCCGCAAGAATGTACGCCCGCTCAGTTGCGGGTTGGCAGGGGCTGCGTGCCCGCAATATTTGCCGCGGCGCAGTAAAAGAATGGGGATGACGCGTAGGAGACATGTGAGGCTTGCCAATGAAAATTACGGACCAGATGGGAAGAATGGGCGTAAAATCAAGGTTGTTGCTGCTGTGCCGGCTAAAGAACCTCCAACTCAAAAAGGAGAAAAGATGGCTAAGGCAAAGAAGCGAAGTTGGCGAGGGGAACGTGCGAAAGGGAATAAATATTCTGGCGGTGATTCGGGCAAGAAACCCAAGGCGGGTACACGCAAAAAATTCTGGCGATCAGGTTATAGAAGAAAAGATGGCACCAGGGTCAAGGGCCATTTTGTAACAAACCACAACTATCGCGGACGACGCTAACGAACACATGCCCTGAGTGCGACAGGGCACGTTTTTAGAAACCCAGGCTTTTCCGATCATTGGCTTCTTAAGCATAGCTGTCAGCTGGCTCGGCCTGAGCCTCTCAAATAACCTTGTCGAAGCCTGATTAACTGTAGAATGTTGATACATCATGGCCGCTAAGCGACTCGTTCTCGTAGCCGGCAACATAGGCGCCGGCAAAACCTCGCTGGCTGAGAAGCTGGGCAGCAAGCTGGCCTGGCGCACCGGTTTCGAAGCTATCGAGCAAAATCCTTATCTCGCCAATTTCTATGCCGACATGCGCACCTGGTCATTCCATCTGCAGATCTTTCTGCTGGGCCAGCGCGCCCAGGCGCACCTTGAAGCCTATCGCGACCCGCAATCGTTCATTCTCGACCGCAGCATCTACGAGGACTACTATATTTTCTGCCGCGCCCTCAAGCAGCTCGGCAACCTGAGCGAGCAGGATTTCCTCACCTATGAGCGCGTGTATAAGATGATCGTCGAATACCTGCCCTGGCCGGATCTGCTCATCTTTGTGCATGCGCCGCCGCAGGCGTTGCTGCGCCGCATCAAGGTGCGCGGGCGCAAGATCGAAGAAGGCATCACCGCGGAATATCTGACCTTGCTCGAAGGCTATTACGACGAGTGGTTGGCCAAGTTCGATCTATGTCCTGTGCTCAAGGTCCCCTCGGGCAACCTCGATTTCGTCCACCGCCCGCAAGACCTGGATACCGTGATCCAGAAGATCGAAGAGAAGTTATCGGGGAAGGAAGACGTGGTCTTCCCGGAGAATTGAGTCAAAAGGTGACTTGCAGATTTAGGTAATTCCGAATAAATCGCCTGGAGGATTCTTCGGCTCGCCGAGCTCGCCTCAGAATGACAGAATTTAATGATAGGCGGGGTTTAGCCCCGCCTATTTTTAATTGCGCCAGCACTAACTGCCGAAATCGTCTCGATACAGATCCATCTGAGGGATATCGGGAATGTGTTCTTGATATAACCAGGCATCGAACAGATCGTCCAGCTGCTGGCCGCTCACTTCTTCGGCCACAGTGATGAAATCGCCGGTGGTGGCGTTGCCGCCGGCGAAGCGGGCGTAGTACGTGCGTAAGATGTCGAAGAAGGCATCGTCGCCAACCTTGAGGCGTAGGGCGTGCAACGTCAGCGCGCCGCGCAGATAAACGCTCGTGCTGAACAAAGCCTTGGGGCCAGGGTCTCCGGGCGGCGGAAATTCCTGAGGGGAATATTGCTCGAACTCGGCCACGGTTTGGTAGTCGCCGCGCACTGCCTCGTCCAGGGCCGATGCTCCATATGCGTGCTCGTTCCACAAGGTGCTGGCGTAGGTGGCGAAGCCTTCGTTCAACCAAATATCTTGCCAGCGCGTAAGCCCGACGCTGTCGCCGAACCACATGTGCGCCAGCTCGTGCGCCACGACGTATTCGTCGGTAAAGCCTTCGCCGAATACGATCATGGTTTGGGTCTCCAGCGAAAAGCTGAAGTCGAGATCGTGCACGACCACGCCGGCGGCTTCGAAGGGATACGTGCCGAAAATATCGTCGTAGAAATCGATGATCTCGCCGATGCGATCGAAGTCATCGCGCACGCCGCGGGGTATGTCCTTCTCGAAGAAATTGCGGATCGGCAGGCCGTTGGGGCCTGTGTCTGTGCCCAGCTCGAATTCAGCGATGCCAACCGTGGTGAGGTAACTCGCCATGGGGAAATGCGAGTTCCATACATAAGTCACTGTCTCTCCATTGTCGATCTCTTCATCGAGCGTGCCGTTGGCAGCCACTACGAACGGTTTCAGCACCGTAATGCGATAACCGTAAGTGGCTTTGTCCAGTGGGTGTTCATTGTTGGGATACCACGAAGACGAACCTGTGGGTTCCGCGGCCACATACGCGCCGCTACCGTCACCATACCAGCCCCAGCCAATGGAATATTCAGGCAGCTCGCTCAAGTCCACGCCCTCGCCGGGTGAGCCGTGATATTCGACCAGCACGCTGAAAGGTTGCCCGTTGGCAACCGGCTGAGGGAGAGTGACGATCAGCTCGATGCCAGAGCGCTCATATTCAGCCGCGGCGCCGTCCACACTGAGCGCGTCGATCACGAGACCGAGGAATTCCAAATGCATAATGCTCAGGCCTTGCGTGGCTTTGGCTTCGATGGTTGTGCAGCCATCGATCGTCTCGCGGTCCAGATCCACCGCCAGGTTGATCTGGTAATGCTGCACGTCGTAACCGCGGTTGCCCAGCTCCGGGAAATAATTGTCGCCCACGCCGTCGGGTCCAGGCTGCGGGTTGGCGGGCGGCGGGAAACTGGTGTCCGGCTGGCCGACAGGGCAGGCTTGTTGATTGAGGACGGGCTCCCCCGACGTGGCGGATGGGGCGGAGGTGGCCCGAGCGGTTGGGGGCGTCGGCGTCGTTGGCAGCGGTGCGCCGAAGCGGCAGGCCATGGCGATCAGAATTATCAGTACGCCAAGCGCGCTGAGTTTGAATTGTGCTATTTGCATCAGTAAAGTTTACTCGTTTTCAGTGGGCTTATAATTGGGCTTCTCAATTCTCAATTTGGAGGCGAAGATGGCCGCAAAAGGTAAAGGCACCAAGGAATCTCCCTGGCAACTGAAAACTCCGCCGGGCACCAGTGAATACACGATGTATAAAGACGACAGCGTGGATCCGGCTGTGATCGTGTGCCAGGTTGGCTCGACCAAGCTGGGCTACTTGTGGCGCGGCGTGGACGACTTGCACGCCATGCTCAAGAAGCACGGCGACTGGATGGAACTGGGCAGTTCCGATGAAAGCAAGCCGCCCAAAGATGCCACCGTGGAAGCCTGGGGCCGCTCTGCGAAGAACCCGGTCAAGGGTTGGTATGGCACGAAGAAGGGCCTGCGCGGCCGCTTCGGCATGTATATGCCGCCGCTGCTCGAAGCCCTCGGCCTGGCCGAAGTTGAGCACAATCCTAAAGGCAACCGGATGCGAGCGAAGTAGAAAGAGATCGCTAGTATCTATAAGGTTCGGTAGGCTAGTGTGTAAGGCGTCTATGGAGTGTAGAAGAGACCATACAAGCACAAATTCTCATCAATAACAGGTAATAAAGGAAATAGGGCGTATTGTTTCTAACCTATCTGCACCAAAATTGCACCACTACATAGGGAAGGCGACTCGATAAATCTTGCACAGTTATGTTCAATCTAAGGAGCTTGTGCAACGAAAATAAGGGCAAAGCAAGGGATAACGCAGGATGACCTTGCTAAAAAGCCGGGTATAAAATACTCGGCGCTCGCCAAGATTGAGGGCGATTTTGTAACGAAGCTAGGTATTCAAATGATTCCCAAAATCGCCAAAACCCTAGACGGTCCTATTAAGGATTTGCTGAAATAATTTATGGAAAATCAATATCTCGAAGAAATAACAACGCTACTCAAACAAGCTCGTCCAAAACTTGCTTCCACTTACCGCTTAGAATTCAAAAATGTCTTTGGTGCAGTTGGTGGTTATGTGGATGGACGTATATTTGTTTCATGTGGCAAGTTTGGAATTGCTTTGAGACTTCCATCAGAAACTCTTGACGGTCTATTTCAAGAAAAAGGAGTGAAGCATTTGAAATATTTTCCTAAAGGACATACCAAGAAGGAATATGCAGTGCTTCCAAAACAAATGCTCGAAAACAAGCATGAATTAAGAAAGCTCGTGGACGAAAGTATAAAATATGTCCTGTCGTTCTAATCTTTTCCGAGCGATAGAAATCTATAAGCTACTAAGTATAAGCAATTTAGCAATTTATTGCATACTTAGGGCATAGGAAAATCAAGATGTCAGATACTGTCTTTGTGGCTATTGTTGGAGCGATCAGCAGTTTGGTATTCTTTTTTCTCGGTAAAAAAGCGGAAAAACAAAAACAATCTCTATTGGTCAGGGCACAATTGCTCGAGCCGGTGGTTGCTTGGCTGGGCGGGGCGGAAAAAATGGTCGGCATTCTTTCCGATACGGTGTCAACCTTGGCGTTGGGCCATCAGCTGCCGGTGACTTATAACTTAGAGGAGCGAAGAAAAGCAGCTCAGTTTATGACTGAGAACACGAATCAAGTTTTAGGGATCTTATCTTCGAAAATCTTGTATACGGCTCAAACGGGCAAAATAGCAAAAGAAATGGAAGCAACAATTAAGTTGATAGATTCTCAAATTAAATTTACGTTGTTGCCTCTCGAAAACGAGCTATTAGAATTGGCAAATAGACATAAATTAGACGAAGCCAAACTCAGAGAAACAGGAACCTTTAAACTAATGGTTGAGAATCAACTTCAAAGAGCGTACGAGCTCATCGCTAAAATGAAAACAGCCTTCACTTAATATTAAAGCTTATTTATGCCAACATCCTGCTAAGCACCGTTGCTTCAGTGGGCGTGGCGCCGGCGATATCTTTGCCAGCCATGCCTTGATAGACTAAGATCGTGCTCCCCTCTTTGCTGAATTTCTTTTCCACGTAAGCCTGGCCGGTCAGAGTGCCGGCGCTGTCCAGCGAGCAGCTGGTCACCCTGCCGATGAGATTGCCATCCTTGTCGGCTACCGGGTCGCCCTGGTGGGCGATGCGCACGGCGGGCGGCAAACGAAAGCGCACAACTTCTTTGGTGCGCTTTTCTTCTTTTGCCAAGAACGCGTCGCGGCCGATGAACCAGGGC
>JBKJWG010000262.1:0-3057 GCA_046716985.1 Anaerolineales bacterium
TGAAACGTTATTCATTAGTGAACTCCTTGCGGAAAGTAGATGCCTCTATTTTAGCGGTGAAAATCCTCTTGCACCTGCTTGTAAAATGAGAGTTATTGGGCCGGCCGCGCTTGAAAGGGCAGCATCAGCAGACCGATCAGCACGGCTAGCGAGCCCAGCCAATACACGGTGCCGATCGAGAAGCCAGCTAACACCGAGAGCGTGATCGCAACGATGCCGAAGATGACTGTCCAAATTGTGCTGCCGCGTTGGTAGAAGTGCAGCACGCCATAGAATAAAAGCGCGAAGATAACCAGGATGGTTACACCCCACCAACCCTGCGACTCGTACCACGAAAAATACGACGTCGTTTGCTCGCTTGTGCTGGTGCCCGATTCCGTTACCACAGTCACAGAGGTGGCGCCGAAAGTGAAGAAGATGAATAGCCCGGCGATCACTGACCAGACCGCGGCGAGTATAAAAAGCAACCTGGATAGCTGCACGATATTCATTGTACATCCAGGGCATGCGCAATCTATGGTATCAATGAGGGGCACCTCTGTTTGAGGAAAAATGGCGACTAGTAAACCTTACAAGCCCAGTTGGGTTGACCGATTCATGGCTTGGTTGCAGAGCCTGCCATGGCCGGTTTGGCTTAGCCTGGCGATGATCTACATAATTTCTGTGCTGGCTTACCATACGGCGGCTTGGATCGACGGACTGCAGCCCTTTGGCTCGTTAAGCGGCTACCTTTTCTATACCGGCCTGTGGAGCGTGATCGGTTTGGGCTTTCTTTACATCATTTACCGCAGTGCCGAGCGCGCCATCGACAAGTTCTCGGTTCTGGTTCCAACTAAAAAGAAAGAATTGGAAGAGTTGCGTTATCAGATGACCACCATCCCGGCTGGGTTTGCTTTCTGGTCCGCCATGGTGATGGCAGCGGTGATCGGCTTTGCTGCTTATTCCGACCCCACGTTTTTGTACAAGGGAATCCATGGCCCGATCGCGTACGTGATCTTCCTGGTCATGGGCATCTTCTCCTATTCTTTCGCTCCCATCCTTATCTATCAGGGTTTTCGCCAACTGCGGCGGGTGATCAAGGCTTATGAATTGGTGAGGGAAATAAATATTTTTCATCTGCAGCCGCTCTATGCCTTTTCCGGACTCACGATGACCTCCAGTCTGTTGTGGATCCTGGTGCTGAACTTGAGCATTTATGGCGACTTCGTTCTAAAGGCTTCAAGTTCACTGGCCGACCTGGCTCTTAATATTGTGTTCAGTGCTCCCCTTATCATGTTGGCCTTCATTACGTTCCTACTGCCCTTGTGGGGTATCCATAAACGCATCCAGCAGAAAAAAGAAGAAGTGCGCGAAGAAAACGGGCTCGAGATCCACAGGGTGCATCAAAACCTGCTGAGCCATTTGCGCAAGAACGATTACAAGACGGGCGGCGACGCAGAGCGCGTGCTGACCAGCTTATATAAGATGCGCGAGCAGATCGAAAAGGTGCCTACCTGGCCGTGGAGCCCGGGCAGCCTGCGTAATTTTCTTTCTGCGGTGTTCCTGCCGCTGGTGCTGTGGCTGGTGCAGCAGTTCCTGCGCGGGCTGCTTAGCCTGTAATAAGACTCCCTGCTGGGTCGTCTAATAAACATGAGCACAATTCGTCCCGTTACTGAAATTATTGAGCCCAAATATGTGATCGAAGGCGCAGGCGTGCTGCTGCGGCGCTCGTTTGGCCCGGCGCGCCAGAATCTCTTCGACCCCTTCCTGCTGTTCGACCATTTCGCCTTCAACGATCCCATCGAAGGTCCCATTGTCGGCTTTCCGCAGCACCCGCACCGCGGAATTGAAACGGTGACCTACATGCTGGAAGGCAACGTGCGCCATCGCGACAGCATGGGCAACGTGGGCGTGATCGGCCCAGGCGACCTGCAGTGGATGACCAGCGGCCGCGGCATTCTGCACGAGGAACTGCCCAAGCGCGGGCCTAGCGGCATCGTCAACGGTTTCCAACTGTGGGTCAATTTGCCCGCGGCGCAGAAGATGAGCGCACCGCGCTACCAAGAAATCATCGCCCGCGACGTGCCCGTTATCGAGGAGGACGGCGCCCAAGTGCGCCTGGTGGCCGGCGAGTTCGCCGGCACGCGCGGCCCAGTCACGGAGATCGCCATCCAGCCTCTGTATATGGATGTGACCCTGGCGGCCGGCGCCAGTTTTGCGCTGCCGGTGCCAGCTGGCCATGCTGCCTATGCTTACCTCTTCGAAGGGGCCGTCGAATTCGGCGGCCAACTGGTCGAAGCGGTGAAGATGCTGGTCTTCGGCGACGGCGACCAGATCGAAGTCAAGTCCGAAGCCGGAGCGCGCTTCTTGCTCATAGCGGGCCAACCGATCCGTGAACCGGTGGTGCCGTATGGCCCCTTTGTGATGAACACCGAAGCGGAGATCCGCCAGGTGTTCGAGGATATCAAGAGCGGCAATTTCGCCCAGCCCTGGTAGCTTAGCCAACCGCAAAAGCGGCGGTTGGCTTTAAGCGTTACGCAATCCCGCTTTAATCGTAAGTTTCCATCACAACCCGAGCGCAACTAATTCGTTTTTCTTTCGTTAAACAGTTAACTAAATCAATGCCGCGGTTTTCGCCGTGGCACCTATCTGAGGAGGCATCATGAACAGAAACATGGGTATGCTTTTGTTGGGTATTTATCTGGTCATCGTAGGGTTGGGCGCGTTCGTCAGCTTGGGCGCGATCGGCACCATCACCAGCGTGCTGGCGTTGATCGCCGGCATTCTGATCATCATGGGCCGCTAGAAAGCGCAAAAGAGCGCTTTCTGGGGAGTTTGCAAAAAGACGCAAACTCCAAGATGGTTCCTGATAAAGCCGCCCGTGTATCGGGCGGCTTTTTTGTTGCCGTATAATTTCCAACGCAGCACATGAAAAAACCCCCTGCAACTTTGTCGGCTTTGATGGTTGTGTTGGCTGCTTGCGCTCCTGCACCCGCGGCGGGCAGCTCTTCGATTTCGCCGGTGGACAATATGACGCTGCGCTACGTTCCGGCCGGCGAATTTGCCATGGGCAGCGAT
>JBKJWG010000263.1:0-4163 GCA_046716985.1 Anaerolineales bacterium
GTGCCAAAGCGCCCACCACCACGCCGGGGATACTGCCCATACCTCCCACAATAATGATGGCGACCACGTTGATGGATAAGATGAGCTGCATACTACTGGCAAATATCGAACCCACCAGTACCGCAAAGATGGCGCCGCCCAAGCCAGCGAAGGAAGCTCCCATCATATAGGCCAACAACTTGGTGCGGATCAGGTTGATGCCCATCGCCTCAGCCACGTCTTCATCTTCGCGAACGGCCATCCAGGCGCGGCCCAGGCGAGAATCACGCAAGCGCAAGGAAACAAAGGCGATCAAAATAGCTGCAATAACAGCCAAATAATAAATTTCTGTGGGTGTGCCCAATTCAATGCCCTCACAGACTCGTTTAACGCCTACGCCCAGTTCTGGTCCAAGGAAACCGATACAAGGTTTTTGGATGCCTACGATGCCTTGTGGCCCCCCGAGCCAGCGGCCCAGAAAATCGGAACCGGCTAAAAGGCGCACAATTTCGCCGAAGCCCAGGGTTGCGATAGCCAGATAGTCACCACGGATACCCAGCACCGGCAGACCAAGCACCGCCCCGGCCGACATGGCTACCAGGACCGCGATAGGTAGGGCCACCCAGAATGGCAGGTGAGCTATACCCAGTGGGCCGTAGGAAGTTAGCAAGGCCATGGTATAGGCCCCAAGCGCGAAAAAGGCCACAAAACCTAAATCCAATAACCCAGCAAAGCCAAGAGTAATGTTCAGACCTAACGCCATAAGGGTATACAGGCTGATTAGTACTATCACTTGAGCAATGAAGCCGCCCGAGACCAAGGGCAATAAGATCGCCAGCGCGGCTGCAACTCCGATCAATATCCAGCGTCTTCTCTGAGAAAGTTTGATTCCTTTTGCACTTGTGTCAACGGCCTTGAGTTTCTTTGGTTTGGATCTGAATATGGAAATAGCCGCCATAAGTACGAATGTGATCACCGCGCCGGCCTGAGTCAAGCCCACCTGACTGAACAGGAAGCGGCTGATCGTGGCGGGCAGGCCGCCGCGACCTATCAGCAGCACACTGATCAAGCCAGAAAACAACCCGGCGATCACAACAGAAACGGTGGCCAGGATCAGGGGCTGCTTAAATCGAGCGGACAGCAAATAGAGCCCGGCTCCGGCAGCACCCAACAGCGCTCCGCTCAACAACAATAGCCAAGTGCCGGAAAGACCCTCCCGGCCAAACATGATGAGTCCGTATAAAGTGGGAGAGGCGTTGATGAAGATCTCGCGTAGATCAGTTTTCTGGCCAAGCAAAACCAGCAGGGCCAGCACGCCACTCACGATGAAGCCAGGTAGCGCGGCTGCGATCAGGGTTTCGAGGGCTTTGCGGGCAGTGGCGCCGGCCGCCGTTTGCTTTGCGTAGATATAGCCGGCGCCCAACATGGGGAGAAACAACAGCAGCGTGCCCAGCGAAATGAAATCTTTCACTAAGCTGCGCGTGGTGAAGTTTTCCACCAGCCCTGTCAGGCATAAATACACGGCGATTGCGCCGCTGATTAAGCCGATGCTGAGAATGTTGCGAAGGTTTTTGCCCATGGGTGTATTCATCCAGATTCCTGAATTTAGGCTTTCTTCGTAGTGAGTTGCTCGCCCAAAATGCCAGACGGGCGAAATAGCAAGACCATCAGCAGCATAGTAAAGGCGATCGCGTCTTGAAGTTGGTAAGGGCGCGGGATGCCGATACCGCCCAGGAAAAGTGCTGGCCCCAGCGATTCGAAGATCCCCAGGAGCACGCCACCCAACATGGCGCCTGGAATATTGCCGATGCCGCCCAGCACGGCGGAAGTGAAGGCTTTGATGCCGGGCACGAAGCCCATAAAGAAGTTGGCCTGGTGGAACATGAGCGCATACAGCACACCCGCCGCGCCGGCCATGGCCGCGCCCACGCCGAAAGTCAGCACGATCACCCGGTTCACGTCGATGCCCATTAGTGCGGCCACTTCTTTATTCTCCGACACAGCGCGCATAGCGGTGCCGATTTTCGTGCGCATAACGATTAAATAGAGAATCACCATCATGATCGCGGCAGCCACGGCCACCACGGCTTGCATCTTGAGCACTCCGTGGCCGAGAATAGACCATTCGCCTTGCAAGATTGAAACACTCGGATAACCGTATACACCCGGGCCAAAGAACCCGCGGAAAGTGTATTGCAGAAAAAACGATGCGCCTATGGCGCTGATCAGAGGCACCAGCCGCGGCGCGTTGCGCAGCGGTCGATAGGCAATGCGCTCAACCAACAAAGCGATGCATGTGGAAACCAGCATGCCAAAGAGAATAACGATCAGCAAGGCCGGAATCGGATATTTCTCGAGAAAGCCGGAGGCCGAAAATGCCTGGGCTACAAATAAAGCGCTGAAAGCCCCGCTCATGAAGATCTCGCCGTGAGCGAAGTTGATCATGCGTAGAATGCCATACACCATGGTGTAGCCAAGAGCGATAAGTGCGTAAATACTGCCGCGCGCAATACCGAAAATGAAAAAGTCGATCCACTGTTCCAGTGAATATTGGCCGGAGCGAATGGTCAATATGGTGCCAACCACCACGATGGCGATCACCACAATGCGAAAGCCCCATAGCGTAGCTTTAACCGCCAGGTTGGAAAAGGTATCCGAAAAACTTTGGCGCATCTTCTCTCCTCTCACGCTATTAATAACATGGGGATGAGCCAGAAGGTACCTGGCTCATCCCTTGATGCTTAACCTAGATTATCGGTTTGCCCCAGGCTTAGGGGTAAACCTTGAGGGGGTTCGTGCCGGGGTCCCACGTAGCAGCATCGGCGTCAACCACTTCGTAAACAGCGATCACGGGAGCACCGCAGTCGCCGCTCTCAGAGCAGGTTAGTGTGCCGGTTGCGCCTGCGAAGTTCGCGGTGGCAAAGATCGCCGCCCGCAGAGCCAGCAGGTCGACGGTCACAGTGCCGTCGGCAGCCACCACCGCTACTTGTTCGAGAGCCGCGAAAAGGATATTGGCCGCATCATAAGCATGAGCATGGAAAATGCTGAGAGGCGGGCCGCCGGACTTCTCTTCGTATTTGTCAACGAAGGTGCTATAGCCAGCAGGGAAAAGGCTGAAGTCGGGGCTGGAGAGGTAATTACCCAGCACCGCACCACCGCTCGCCGTCAGGAAATCAGGCGTAAAGGTGCCGTCAGCGCTCATCAGTACAGTGTTCTCCAAACCACTAACTTCCTTGGCCTGGGAGGTTATAAAGCCGCCTGCAGCCACGAAGACTGGGTAGAAGATGATCTCCGGGGAACCAGCCGCGATCGTGGTCAGCACCGCGTGCATGTCGGTATCATCTTTCGTCACAGCTTCCTGGGCTGAGATGGTACCGCCCAAGGCAGTGAAGTTATCTGCGAACACTTGCTGCAGAGCCTGAGCATACGCGCTGCCGTCATGGATCGTGGCAGCGGTGCGCAGGCCCAACTCGTTGTAAGCAAACTCGGCCGCAGTCTTGCCTTGGAAGGCATCGCTGTGAGCCGTGCGCAGGTAACCGGCATAGTCGGGGCCGCGATCCGGCGCAGTCAAGGCCGGGCGGGTGTTCGAAGGCGAAATCGTGGTCAGGTCAGCATTGGTGAGAGTGGCAATACCGCCCACTGTCTCATCCGAGCAGCTAGATCCGATCAGCCCGACTAAGGTGGTATCCACAGCCAGCTTGGTGGCTGCAGTCGCGCCGCCTTCCGGGGTGCAAAGGCCGTCTTCAGTGGTCAACAGGATCGGGTGACCGAGCAGTTCCCCGCCGCGGTCATCGATTGCGATCTCGACTCCATATAGGGAGTCCTGTCCCAAGGTCGCATCCGCCCCAGAAAGCACACCCCAGTACGCGATGTGGATGGGATCGCCAGGGGCAATGGTGACTACGCGGCCACCAGTGGTACCTGTCGTGCCCGCAGGGGCGCAGGCAGCTAATGCAAGGCTGGCAACGACCACCAGCCCCATTAAAGTAAACAGACGTTTAGACATTCTTACTCCTCCGAAAAAGTTAAACAGGTTTTTGTTCTTCCTAGGAAAACCAAAAAAACAAGATCTTCTATTTATGTTGTCCTCTTTCCTTCCACCTCCTCTCAAGGTAGTTTTTTGATTGCTATGAATAAAGATGCATAACGCACCTATATGAACAAGAACAAAGAGTTGCATCCCA
>JBKJWG010000264.1:0-3381 GCA_046716985.1 Anaerolineales bacterium
CCCTTCAAGATCGGGCGGGCGTCCATCATGCGTTCTACTGCAGTCTGATTTGCTTTGTCTATATTTGCCATTTAGGCCTTCATCTTTTCCAGAATGTTCATAAGGTCTTCGTTGCCTGCTGCCGGCGGCCGCCAATCCACTTGCACGGCCCGGGCGCCTTGCGCCTTGAGGCTGTCGTGGAAACTTTGCACGCCCACATTGATCGCTGCCAGCGGTTCGCTGAAATGTTTCACTGCAGCAGATTGTTTAGCTTCGCCGGAAGCCAATCGTGCCGCCACGTAGTCGACGGTCGCGGCCACTTCGCGGAACACGATAGCGCCGGCTTTCTCGAGTTTCTTGATCTGCTCTTTGGTCTGCTGCGGGTCCTCATCCGTGCCGATTACCAACGCCACGAATTCGAGATCCTTGCGTGCTTTGAGGTGCGCTGCGATTGCCGGCGCCAACTCGCTGGCCGGGTCAGCGTGCGAGCCTTCGCCCAGCACCACGTCCAAAAGTATCAGGCCAGCTTCGGCGTCTTCCGCTTCTTGTTTCATTCTGCGTAAGCGCAAGTCGTTATCCATCATCGGATGGAGGCGGCCTACGGTGAAATCGTCCTCGCCTAGGTCTAAAATCGTATGGGCTTTGCTGTTTAGCGGATTTTCCAGCCCCTGCGATTCGCGAATGGCCACATTGGAATAAATCGGGTGCAGAAAATTCTGCAAACCGGCCAACACTTCATAGGCCAAGGTTCCGCCCGAAAACAGTCCGCGCAGATATCCCTTTTTTGTTTCGATTGGTTTTGATTGCTTGTGATTATTGTCTTTTGCTAGCCCCACCGCCAGCTGTGCAGCTTGGTCTAATCCCGCGGAAAAATAAACGTTGCCGATCTTGGCTGCCGGCGCAGCGAAGCCGATGAAATCAATGATCACTGGCTTGCTCACTTGCCGCGCCGCTGTCAACAATCGCGCCGCTGTTTCCTCATCCGGCGGCTTGGATATCAGCACGATGACCTTCGTGTCCTTGTCATCGGCCAGGTAGCGCAGCCCCTGCAGCATTGTGCGCGCCCCGACCGCAGCCTTCAGGTCGCGGCCGCCGGTGCCCAACGCCTGCGATATGCCGCCGCCCAGATTGTGAATGCCCGTTGTGACTGTTTGCAAGCCTGTGCCCGAGGCTGCCACCAGCCCGATCGGGCCGCGCCGCACGCGGTTGGCGAAGCCCAAACCGATACCATTCACGATCGCCGTTCCGCAATCTGGACCCATCACCAGCAATCCTTTTTCCGCGGCCCGCGTCTTCAATTCGATTTCATCTTCAATGGAGACATTGTCGCTATATAGAAAAACATGCTTGCCCAGATCGAGCGCTTCCTGCGCCACCTTGGCCGCGTAGCGGCCTGGCACCGAGATCAGCACCCATTCCGCCTGCGGCAGATTCTTTGCGCCTCCCGCCAGGCTGCGTGCGTGGAACTCTTGGTTGCCGCTAGAGCGGCGCTGCTTGAGCAGCTCGTTCACTTTGGCGAGCGCGGCTGCCGCGTCTGCTTCCTTCGCCGCCCGCACCACGATGAGCAGGTCTTCCGGGCGCGCGGCTTTGCCTTCGCTGCTCAGCAAATTGCTGTCAGCCAACAATTCCAAATTAGCGGGCGTCGCCATCACCACGCCCGCGTCTTCGACGCCCGGCAGGGCGGCCAGGTTGCGCTGCAGTTGCATCAGCACCACCGAGTCGAAATAGGCGCCCGGGCGAACTTCACTCTTGGTTACACTCAAATTGCCTCGATAACCACATGCTCGATCTGCTTGCCCCAGGTCAGCAGGTCTTCGTCGCGCTTGTAATCTGCGGTGAATTGTACGCCCAACGGTAAGCCCTCAGCGTTCTTACCGCTCGGCAGGCCTAGCGTCGGTAAGCCAGCTTGCGTCCAGGGCAAGTTCATCACCGGGTCGCCGGTGCTAGCCAAGCCCTCAGGCGCCGCGCCTACCGCCGCAGGCGAGATCCAAATATCGATACCGTGGATATCCATCAGGGTGCTGATGTCGAGGCTAAATCGTTTCGCGTCGTCAAGCGCCTGCTTAACTTCTGGTGCTGGAATTGCTAATCCTTTTTCGATCAGCGCGGCGAACTTTTCACTATACAGGTGCCGATGACCTTCGAACCAGCCCGCGTGCGCCTCAGCGGCTTGGGCAGCCAGGATCGTATTGTGGCGTTCGACTACCGTCGCGAAATCTTGCATTACTTTCAACCGCTTGATCCAATAGCCCGCTTTGCGCAGCTTTTCGATCACCGTTTCAAAATGGGCCAGCATTTCCGCGGAGGCATGCTGCAAATATTCACCTGTTGGCACAGCCAAATAAGGTTTGCTGGGAGCGTCGCCTCTAGGCTTCCAATCTGCACACAACACGCTCGCGGTGCGGCTCACCAGTTCCACACTCTGGGCGAACACGCCCACGTGATCCAGTGAACGCGCTAGCGGGATCACGCCTTCGGTCGAGATGCGCCTGTAGCTGGGCTTGAAGCCAACCACGCCGCAGAACGACGCCGGCCGAATGATCGATCCGATCGTCTGTGTGCCGAGTGCAAAGTCCACTAATCCGGCCGCGGTGGCCGCCGCCGAGCCGCAGCACGAGCCGCCCGGTGTATGCTCGGTGTTGTGTGGGTTGCGCGTCGGCCCCGGTGTGAAATAAGCGAATTCCGTCGTTACTGTCTTGCCTGCCACCAACGCGCCAGCCTTCAAGAGCAGGCTCACGCTGGCTGCCTGTGCGCCGCGCAGGGCGCGCTCTGGCAACCGGCTGCCGGCTTGGGTAGGGAAGCTGTCGACATGAAAAATATCTTTGACCCCAACCAATAATCCGTATAGGGCTGGCCGTTTTTCGGGATTGGGATATTTGATCGCCAGTTCCGCCGCTTCACGTCGCAAGCGTTCGAAACGATCTTTCTCTTCAATAAATGAATGGATCAGCGGCTCTTTGCTTTTGTAATATTCCTCGAAGGCGCCCAGGCGCTCGAGCAAGCCGTTTTTCCTGGCTGTCGCTATTCTCATCCTGCCGCCATGGATTTGGTCGCCAGCAGGGCCGCGTCCACAATATGTTGGTATCCCGTGCAGCGGCACAGGTTGCCAGAGAGGGCTTCGCGGATCTCAGGTTCATTTGCGTTGGGATTTTCTTGCAAAAAGGGCAGCAGGGTCAGCAGAATACCGGGTGTGCAGAAACCGCATTGCAGTCCGTGCGCTTCCCAGAACGCGTTCTGCAGCGGGTGCATTTTGTCTTACTTTCCGCCAGCCCCTCAACTGTCATCAGCTCGTGCCCGTTCGCTTGTACGGCCAGGATGATGCACGACCGCACCGGTTTACCGTCAAACAAAATCGTGCAGGCTCCACACACCCCTTGCTCGCAGCCTACATGCGTTCCCGTC
>JBKJWG010000265.1:0-2527 GCA_046716985.1 Anaerolineales bacterium
CTTTGCCATCGGGACCTGAGGCAAACAGCACCGCAGTCAACCGCACGCGCTGCACCCGCTGAGCCAAATCGGCCCAGTGATTGGCAAACACTGAGTATTCGTTCCCTTCAAGATAAATGACGCGCGCGTTAATAATGCGCGTGTCCAACACCCTCAGGCGGTCGTGCAAAGCGCGGCAGCGTTCCAATTTTTCGTGAACACTGAGCTGCCGCGGATCTATCTTCATTGGCGTGATGAAGTCTCCATGTCGCTCGCTTTGATCGCTCGCCTTGTTCTCGTTGCGGAAACTGCCTGTATCAACTAACTCGCGGGCGATTTTTTGCACATCTTTTGGAACAAAGCCGCCTAGAGCCTTCTCGAAATTGGTGACACCATCGAATGCTGTGAGCACTGTGCCGGCCGAGGGCGACGGCTGTTCAGTAATCAACTCTTCGTGGTTATCTACCGAAATGCGCAGCCCTTCCTTAGAAGAAAGCAGCGCGGCGAAGTAAGGAACCTTGCTTTGGCTATACGTTACCAGATCGGGCAACGAGGACCGCAGCGCGGCCATAGGGGCAGGCAGACTGAGTTCGAACATTTCTTTGAGCATTATAAAGGGCATTAAACAATTGGTTTTCTAATTGCTCATTGCCTGCGCTTGACGTTGATTTTTCGATATGCTAGTATCACCCGTCATCTCGAATAGATGTTCTGATATGAAATTACGCATACCTTTCTTGATCGCGTTGACTCTGCTGGCTGCGGCCTGCACGCGCTCAGCTACCACGGAACCGGTGCATGCGGCCACTGAAGATCCGTTGCAATCGATCTTCAACACCGTGGGCACGCAGACCGCACTCGCCGCGGGGGCCCACGAAGGTCCCGACCTCGACGCTACCGCCGCCCCAACATCGACTTCGCTGTTCGGCAGCACGGCTACCCTGGCTTCCAGCCCCACTGCTATCCCCAGCACGACCACTACAGCGGCACCGATCACCGAGCTGCCGGTGCCCAGCACTTACACATTGCATGAGGGCGAGTGGCCCTATTGTTTGGCGCGGCGCTTCAATATCGACCCGGATGAATTAATGGCGGCCAATGGCTTGAACAGCAGCAACGCAAATAACCTGAGTGTTGGCACCAAGCTCAACATCCCAGCCAACGCGCGCCCCTTTGGCGGCGACCGCTCGCTAAAATCACACCCGGCTGAATACGTGGCTACTGGGTCGGATACTTTCTACAGCATCGCCTGCTCTTATGGCGACGTGTGGCCGGAACATATCGCCGAAGCAAACGGCATGGAGTTGGACGACAATATTGTTGCTGGCTCCCAGCTGCACATTCCCTAGTTAACTTTTTTTATTTGCAGTGGCGCTAAAAAAAATTAGCAGCGAAATTGCCTACCGCGGTCGCGTATTCAACGTGCGTCACGACGTTTTGGCACGTCCGGACGGCAAGGAAATTACCTACGACACAGTCGTCCACAATGGCGCCGTGGCCATGGTCGCTTTGGACAGCGACCAGCAGGTCCTCTTCGTGCGCCAGTATCGCCACTCGACCGGCAAACGGCTGCTGGAGCTGCCGGCTGGCACGCTGGATGACGGCGAGAGCCCGGAAGCCTGCGCCCAGCGCGAGCTGCGCGAAGAAGTGGGCATGGCGCCCGGATCGTTGACAAAGCTGGGCGAATTTTTCTTGGCGCCGGGCTACTCCTCGGAACGCATGTGGATCTTCCTGGCCCGCGACTTGCGGCCCGAGAAGCTGGAAGGCGACGAAGACGAAGACATCTCCATCGAGCGCATGAGCCTGGAACAGAGCCTGGCCGCCATCCGGTCTAGCGAGATCGAAGATGCCAAGACCATCGCCGGGTTGTACCTGGCGCAGGAGCACTTGACAAAACCTGCGTAACCGCTTGCCTGTTGCCTCGTTTTCCGCTATAATGATGATTGAATCCCCCCTGAACTTTTGGTAAAACAGATTAATTCCCACCATTTGCGGCGCGCAAGCAGTTAGTACTGCCTGGGGCATAGGCAGCTAAGTCACCCTTAACTCATTCCATCGTTTCACTAGAGAGACCAGCCATGGACATTCCAATCTTAGAAAAAGCAACACTGAACGACTTGCGCAAGCAAGCCAAAGATCTTGGCGTGGATCGCGCCAATCGCCTCAAGAAAGAAGACCTGCTGATCCACATCACCCAGGCCGAGGCCGAGAAAGTGGGCCGCGAGGTACGCGGCGGCATACTCGAGATCATGAATGAAGGCGTCGGCTTTTTGCGCTCTCAGCATTACCAGGGTGGGCCAGGTGACGTGTATGTCTCGCAAACGCAGATCCGCCGCTATGGCTTGCGCAACGGCGACCTGATTATTGGCGAGGCTCGCCCGCCGCGCGAATCCGAAAAGCATTATGGGCTTGTCAAAGTTGAATCCGTCAATGGCATGGATCCCGAAAAGGCCAAAGACCGCCCTCGCTTTGAAAACTTGACCCCTATATTCCCCGAACACCGATTTGATCTGGAAACCGATAAGCATGGCTTAGCCATGCGCATGAT
>JBKJWG010000266.1:0-3453 GCA_046716985.1 Anaerolineales bacterium
TGGCCATGGCCAACTGCGCCAGCTCTTTGCCATCGCCAAAAATGCCGAACTTGGCCTTGCCGTTTAAGACTTCGCGGCGGCCGATGAGGCTAGCCTGCCGGCTGCGGTATGCGAGGCGATAATCCGCAAGGACTTCTTTGCGGTCGTATTGTTTGCTAGTTGCAGCTTTTGTTTTTGTGGCCATGCGAAGGATTAGTTTCGGTAGTTTATCATAGCCCCCGTAGCCTCGAATTTGCTATTTAAAGGACAAACGCCTAGGTGAGGGGGGCACCCAGACGTTTATCAATTGCAAGTATATCCAGCCAAGAATAAATGTCAAGGGATTTGACAAACAATTTTGATAAGCGCTTGATTAAGCTCGAAATATCTGATGATATATTCGACTTGTGGAAACACATCCAAAACTTTCCCAACTTGCTAAAGAAGAATACTGCTATCTGACGACCAAAGGCCGCGTGACGGGCAAGCCTCATCGCATTGAGATCTGGTTTGGCGCGAGCGGCAGCAGCTTATATTTGCTCTCAGGGGGCGGCGAGAGATCCGACTGGGTGAAGAATCTAAAGGCGGACCCAGCTGCCAGCCTGCGCCTGGGTAGGCAGACGTTCAAAGCCACTGCACGCGTTGTAAAAGATAAGAAAGAAGATGAGACAGCCCGCCGGCTGCTTGCCGCCAAATACTATCGTTGGAGCGAGGGCAAGCCGCTGAACGATTGGGCGCGCACATCGCTGCCCATGGCGATCGACATAGAACTCGAGTAGCAAAGAGCAAGTAGCGGGTGTTGCCTGTGTAGCTGATGTTGCAGGTGTTGTTGGTGTTGTCCATGCTGTCCATGTTGTCGGTGTTGTCGATGTTGTCAGTGTTGTCAGTGTGGGAGCGAGAGCAGGAACAAGGGGGCGCGGGAGCTGGGGAGCAAACTGGTGCATGTGGTTGATGTGGTCGGATTTATTAATTTGGTAGATGTGGTTGATGTGGTAGGTGGAAGAAAACAAGGGAGCTTGGGAGCAAGGGAGCTGCGCACCGACCAGTACGATGGGGACAGCAGAATGGGCGCCAACTTTTCCCCCGGGGAAATTAAGCATGGGGCGCATTATCCGTCATAACGCGATCTTTCTCAACGAAAAGACGGGTTTGTCAAGCTGTTGGGCAGGGCCGCGCGGGTGCAAGAGGAGCGGAGGAGCAAGGGAGCGTGGAGCGTGGAAGAGAGAACGCCTAGAATATAACTACGGTTTATTTCAACTCGATGACGTTTGATGTAATCTCAACAAATCGCTCACCCGAAAATTGAAGGACTTCACAGCGGGCCGCGTTTGAGATTTGATTTTCTTGATCTTGAAATTGTGCGGCGCCTTCCACAACTACAAAAGTCTCGGCGCGGTTAATTTTCAGCTTTGTAATGGTGGGAGAGACAGTCTCATGGAATTTCGCCGCATCGGTGCATCTAGCGATGACCCCCTCTCGGCCGATAAGTTCTTCCCTGCCAACGACGTTCCATTTGATTTCGTCGGCCATGTACGGGTATGTCTCGACGAATCTATAGCTGCAGAATGCTTCTGCAATTTGCTGAATATCTAAACTCACGTAAATTCTCCTTACAGATCTGGCCTCCCGAATTTACGGGGAAAGACAGCGGCGAGGGAGAGAGAGAACTCTCGACCAAGGGCTTATGAGTCCTTGGTAACCCCACCGTAATCGGCAGATTAAAGCCAATTTACAGGTAAAAAAGCTTCTACAGAGTCTACTGCTTCCACATTTTCTACCCCAATTGCACCAAATCTGCACCCAACTATAAAGCTAGGAAAGAACGCGTTTCTCGATCAAAATAATTTTTGCCCAAGCTGGTTGCACCCAATTTAGAGGGAAGGCGACTGGTAGTACAATCAAGGATCTTATGCAACGTTCTAACTGGGCAATCAAACTATGAAAACACATAAAATCATCGTGCTGTTTAGCCTTTTCGCGGTAATCCTCCAGAGTTGCGGAGCGGGCGCTTCGCAAGCCACTCAGGGCATCCGGGTTTCTACTCTTCCAGATCACACCGCACCCCTGTTACCCGCCGACCTCAGGGAGTTAGCTTCAAAGTTGCCAGAGGACCCCGCCGAAGCCGCAGCTATGTTAGTGAGCATCATATACAGTGAATCGGTGGAGTTGGCCAAAGTCGCCACCGGTGAGCTTTTGCGCCGCGCCGGAGTTCCCCTCGTCGCCGTCGATGGTCCGGTGGTAGCCATGCCTGATGACCTTGTGCTTGTAGATGCTTTCGCGTACGTTGATTTGGTCAACGAGCTCACGCGCTCAACCCGACAGGGTGATTTCTATACACCCGAACAGCTCGGCATGCTGCTTGAGGATATCGGTGTGTTTACAGAGGAAATGCCCCTGGACGCACTCGTGGGAGGGTTGGGCCAGTGGGGCAAAGCGCCGGACGCTCCTGCTGAATCTCGTTTTGCTGCCGCGGCGGTCCGAGCCTTGTCTGCACATCGGGGCCAGGTGCTTTATCCAGGGGCAGACATGTCTGTCCTGGAAATTGATCCGCTGCAAACTTATTTGATCATCGCCCACGCAACCAGCCGTTCTCTTCCGCGAAGCGAGCAAGAATCCAGCCTGTCGCCCGTTGATCGGTTTTTAGGCGTAAGTATTGCCTATGCTCAGGGAACAGGAGGCCCTTGTGATAGCTTAGCAAATGCAGTAAAGACAGAAGGCCAAGTGGACGAAGCGATCGCCAAAGCCACCAAGGATAGCATCACTGATTCTTGGAAAGGGATGCTGTCAGAAGGAGCGCAATCAAAGGTCGACGTAGGTTTGGAGACCTATGAAAAGGGATCGGCTGTATTGAACGTTTTGCTCCTGCTGATGGGAGCGAGAATAGATGTCACAACAACCAGGCCAGTGACGCACTTTAGGCACACTCGGGGCGACCTCTCCAACAATGTGGTAGTGCAAGCCAAGGCGACCTTCGATTCGGCATTGGCGCAAAAAAAGTTATCTTGCTACGCCTTGGCAGGCATCCAAGTGCCACCCAATGGAGCGCTGAAAGGCTTTCGTGTTCGGTGGTTCTTGAATCAACCCGAAACGGAGAGCCACGGCTACGGGACCCCAATTTCAATATCAACGCAATTTTTACACCCAATGCCAAATGATGCTAACAAGCTCAGCCGCGGCGGAGGCGGCGGGGACGTGACCGGCGCCGATGGACGGTCAACGTTGGAACTCTACCCAACCCTCGAACTCAATGTCAAAGAGCCGCCAGTGGGCAAAGAGCAAAAGGGCTACGTGCAAGTTATTGCCAGTCTGGACAAAGATGAGTTCCCGTTTAAGCTTTCCGATCTGCTCGGTCTGGTGAACCCTGCTGCGGCTGCCGCCGCCGCCGTCGCCAAGGTCTTTGAAGTAGCCATGATTGCCATCCAACACGCCGGCCTGCCTTCGCAGCAGATCGAGATCACGGTCAAGTATCATGGC
>JBKJWG010000267.1:0-10463 GCA_046716985.1 Anaerolineales bacterium
GGTTGTAGGGGGCGTTCAGGATTTCGCCGGGAGCCAGATCGCCTAGCAAATGCTTGGGCAGCACGCCGAAGCTTACGTAATCCATAAATGGTGCGAAGGCGCTGGGCAAACGAAATTGGATATGACGCTCGTCGAATACATTCACCTCGACCGATTGCCACAATGCGCGCACGTCATCTGGGATCGGCAACTGATCACTTTTTAACAGCTCGGCGGTGAAGGCGATGTCTTCCGCGGTCAGCGGTTCGCCATCATGCCAGGTCAGGTTTTCGCGCAGTGTGAAGTTGTAGTCCAGGCCATTGAGAGAAATACCCCACATTTCGGCCAGGTTCGGTTGAGGATTGCCGCGCTCGTCGAAGTCGATCAGTCCGCTAAAAAGCAGCCGGTCGATATCCTGGTCGGCTGGGTTGGCGGCATCCAAAATCGGGTTGAGGCGCCCGATCGAGCCGACTAAACCTTCAGTGTAAATGCCGCCCTGGCCGGGTTCAGCCAGGAAGGCGCGCAGGATCGGCTGGCGGGCAAGCAGCAAGATGGCAATCGCCACCAGGGCGAGCGCCACTAAAAGGAGCTGCCAACGTAGTTTGCTCATTTAATTGAAACGATCCGGGAATTTAGCCGGAGATATACACCGTATAGATGGCAAGCCCAAAGAACAGGAAGCTCAAGATCACGGTGACGCGAAACAGGGTCTTCTCAAGGCCGCGGCGGGTGGAGAAGGTATTGGTGGCTTCTGCGCCGCCGATGCCGCCCAGGCCAGCCTCTTTGCTCTGCAGCACGATGCTTAGCACCAGCGCCACTGATGTAATGATCATTGCGATGTCTAGAAGGTCTCTCATTTGATGTGCACCATCGATTCTTGGTAGCCGGATTTGAAGCGGGCGGATTATACCGTCCGCAGGCAATATTCGTCAACCAACGCCAATTTGCACAGCTCGCCTTTTCGTTTCGAAACTTTTGTTCTATAATCTTCATTCGAGGTTCTGATGCTGCAACAATTCAAACTTGAAGCTCCCTTTATTCCCACTGGCGATCAGCCGGATGCAATTGACAAGTTGCTGCTGGGGATAAAGAAAAATTACAAGCAACAAGTGTTGTTAGGCGCCACCGGCACCGGCAAGACCTATACGATGGCTAACATCATCCAGGCCATCCAAAAGCCGACCCTGGTACTGGCGCACAACAAGACCTTGGTGGCGCAGCTGTATGCGGAATTCAAAGAATTCTTCCCTAACAACGCGGTCGAATTCTTCACCTCATATTACGACTACTACCAACCTGAAGCTTACATGCCGCGCAATGATCTTTATATCGAAAAAGAAACTGATATTAACGAGGAGATCGAACGCTTGCGTCTGGCGGCCACCACTTCGATCCTCTCGCGTCGTGACACAATTATAGTGGCCTCGGTCTCCTGCATTTATGGCTTAGGCAACCCCGAGTCCTATGGGCGCGTGGTCATCAATCTGAACAGTGGTACGCCTTATCGCCGCGATACTTTGCTGCGCCAACTTGTGGATAGCCACTACGAGCGCAAAGAAAGCGACCTGGAACCGGGCGCTTTCCGCGTGCGCGGCGACACTCTTGAAGTAGTGCCAGCTTACCAGGACAAGCTTGCTTATCGCGTCACTTTTTTTGGTGACGATATCGAGCGCATTGTCGAGATCCACACCGTGACCGGCGAGATCCGTCGCGAGCTGGAAACGGTGGCGATCTATCCGGCCAAACATTTCATCACCGATGAAGAGAAGCTCGCGTTAGCTATTAATGGGATTGAGAACGAATTAGTTGAGCGGCTCAAGTTCCTCAAAGAGCACGACAAACTGTTGGAAGCCCAGCGCCTTGAGCAACGTACCCGCTACGACCTCGAGATGCTGCGCCAGGTGGGCTACTGCAGCGGCATTGAGAACTATTCGCGTCACATGGATCAGCGCGCCGCTGGCACGCCGCCCTGGACGCTGATCGATTATTTCCCGGCTGATTTCCTTATGATCATCGATGAATCGCACATGACCATTCCGCAGGTGCGCGGCATGTTCAATGGTGACCGCGCACGCAAAGATGTCTTGGTCGAATACGGTTTCCGTTTGCCCTCGGCGGTCGACAACCGCCCGCTAACCTTTGACGAATTCGAACGCCGTCTTGGCAACGTGATTTACACGTCAGCCACGCCAGCTGATTATGAAATGAAACGTGCCCAACAAGTGGTCGAGCAGATCATTCGCCCCACGGGCCTGATCGACCCGGAAGTGGAAGTGCGCCCGATCGAAGGCCAGATCGATGATTTGATCAGCGAGATCGGCAAGCGCGTAACTTTGCGCGAGCGCGTGCTGGTGACCACACTCACCAAACGCATGGCTGAAGATCTTGCTGAATACTTGAACGAAATGGGTATCAAGGTTCATTATTTGCACTCTGAGGTACTTACGTTGGACCGAGTGAGCATCCTGCGTGATCTGCGTTTGGGCGTCTTCGATGTCGTAGTCGGCATCAACCTGTTGCGCGAGGGTCTTGACCTGCCCGAAGTTTCATTGGTCGCAATCCTCGACGCCGATAAAGAAGGCTTCCTGCGCTCGGATACCGCGCTGATCCAGACCATTGGCCGCGCTGCGCGCCATGTGCGCGGCAAAGTCATCATGTACGCCAATAAGATGACCGACTCGATGCGCTACGCCATCCAAGAAACGGATCGCCGCCGTGAGAAGCAGGTCGCTTACAACAAAGAACATGGTATCGAGCCGGTCGGTATCGTCAAGGCCGTGCGCGATCTCACCGACCAGCTCAAGGCGCGTGTCGTCGCCGAGGGCCGCGGCGAATACAAAGTGAACAGCGCCGAGCGCCTGCCCAAGAAGGAGCTCGAACGTCTCATCAGCGAGCTGGAAGGGCGCATGCGAGCGGCCGCCAAGAATCTGGAATTCGAGCAGGCCGCGCTGTTGCGCGATCAGCTTTACGAAGTGCGCACCTTGTTAGCCGAGGAGGGTGACCTCAAGCCTTGGGACAAGATACGTGTGATCGCAGGCCTAGACGAATAACTTTGTCTCATGCCGCTCACCAATAACGTAACGCGTATGCTGGCGGCGAAGGGCGTTGCCTTTGAAGCCCACGAATTGCCCGCCGAAAAATTGGGCGGGCTGGAAGCGGCCGCTTTTTTGAAGGTCGACCCTTTGCAGATGTTCAAAACGATCGTCGCCCTGCGCCTTGAAGGCGGCAAACCTGTGCTCGCCCTCATTCCTGCTCCGGCCGAATTGGATCTCAAAGCCCTGGGCCGCGCCTTGGGCGGCAAGAAGCTGCAGGTGGCTACTCAAGCCCAGGCAGAAAAGCTCACCGGCTTGCAAGTCGGCGGCATTTCGCCGCTAGCGTTAATTGCTAAAGGGTTTGAAGTTGTTATTGACAGCTCAGCGCTAAAACGCGAAAAGATCTTTATTTCTGGCGGTCAGCGCGGTATCAATGTTTCGCTGGCGCCCGCTCACATTCAAGACCTAACCCATGCGAAGACAGCAGAGATAGCTGGCAAACTAGCAAGTTAATGAATGGGGCAAACGGCCCAGCGATAGAATAGAGTTTCAATGGCATTACCAGAAAAAATCCAGGCTCAACTCGATACCCTACCCAGCCGAACCGGCTGCTATCTAATGAAGAATACGGATGGTAAGGTCATCTATGTGGGCAAAGCTGTCAATCTACGCAGCCGCGTGCGCTCGTACTTCCACGACAGCGCCCAGCTGGAGCCGCGCACCCTGCATCTGGTCGAGCATATCGCCGATATCGAATGGATCGTGGTGGCTTCTGAACTCGAGGCGCTCATCCTCGAGATGAACTTGATCAAGAAGCACCGTCCGCACTACAACGTGCGCCTTAAGGACGACAAGCGCTACCCCTATATCAAAGTGCACTGGGCCGACCCGTTTCCCAAGGTCACTGTTACCCGCCGCATGGATAAGGATGGCTCGCGCTATTTCGGGCCTTACACCAGCGTGTGGGCCGTCCACAAAACTCTGGATGTGCTGCGGCGCATTTTTCCTTATCTCACTTGCGACCGCGTCATCACTGGGCAAGATGAGCGCGCCTGCCTCTATTTCGACATCAAGCTGTGCACGGCGCCTTGTATTGGTAAGATCGATCAAGCCAATTACCGCCAAATGATCGCGGATCTGTGCGATTTCCTCAATGGTCGCACGGAGCCGATCGTGCAGCACTTGACGGCCGAAATGGAACAGGCCTCGGTTGAATTGCGCTTCGAGAAGGCTGCTGCAGTACGCGACCAGCTGGAGGCCATCGAGAGCATTGTTGAACGGCAAAGGATCGTTTCGACCGACTACGTTGATTCCGACGTGATCGCCATGGCCCGCTCCGAGCGCGAAGCCTGTGTGCAAGTCTTCTTCATCCGCGGCGGCAAGTTGATCGGCCGCGAATATTTCATGATGGAGAACACCGCCGGCAGCCCCGATGCCAATGTGATGGCCGAGTTTATCAAGCAGTACTATGATCAGGCCGCCACGGTGCCGCCTGAGGTTTTGCTGCCTCACGAAGTCGAGGAAGCTCAGGTCATTCGGCAATGGCTCAGCAAGCGCCGCGGCGATGGAGGTGTCGAGATCAAGATCCCTCGCAGTGGCCAGAAGCGGGAGCTGATCCTGATGGCTGCTGAGAACGCATCCGAAACGCTGATGTCCATGCAGGCTCAATGGCAAGCAGACTCTCATCGCCAAACTGAGGCGTTGGCTCAACTCCAGGAAGCGCTCGGGCTTTCGCAGGCTCCTGAACGCATCGAGTGCTATGACATTTCCAATACCCAGGGCACTGCCGCGGTGGGCAGCATGGTTATTTTTGAACGCGGCGTATCTAACAACAAACTCTATCGCCGTTTCAATATCAAAACCGTGCAGGGGCCGGATGACTATGCCAGCATGCAAGAAGTGCTCACGCGGCGCTTCAAGCGCTGGCAGGCTGCCCAGGAGCCGGGCGAAGTGCCCGGTAGCAAGCCCGACGCGGCTTTTTCGCAATTGCCTGATCTACTCATCGTTGACGGCGGCAAGGGTCAATTGGGCCGCGCCATCACTGTGTTGCAAGAATTCAATCTGTTTGGCCGCGTCGCTCTGGTTGCTCTCGCCAAGCAAAGTGAGGAACTCTTCTTGCCCGGCACCGAGCGCGGCTTGCTGCTGCCGCGTAATTCGCAAGGATTGTTCCTGCTGCAGCGCATCCGCGATGAAGCCCACCGCTTCGCCATCACCGCACATCGCTCGCGGCGCAACCGCAGCGGCCTTACCTCGCAATTGGACGAGATCCCTGGCATTGGCCCGGCACGCCGCCGCGCCCTGATCAAGACCTTCGGCTCCGTGGACGCCTTGCGCCAGGCCAGTGTGGAACAGTTGTCGTCGCTCGACGGCATCACTCCAGCGCTGGCCGAGCGTATTAAGAGTCATCTGGAATGAAGTCCGCCTGGCTCGTAGACGATGATGAGGAAATGGCCACGGCCGTCAGCCTGATGTTCAAGCTGCTGGGCTATGGCACTAAGTCGTTCTTGGACGCTCCCAGCGCGGCCGCCGCTTTGCTTGGCGGCCAGCGCCCTGATTTGATCTTGCTCGACATTAATATGCCCCAAGTGAGCGGCAAGGATTTCCTTGAATTCGTTCGCCAGCGCAAAGAATTCGATAGCTTGCCAGTCCTCATGTTGTCCTCGGAGTTCTCCGATGTGAAAATAAACGAGCTGCTCAAGCTGGGTGCAGACGGCTACGTCACCAAGCCAGTCAGCATGGACGAGCTGGACCAGGCGATCAAACAAGCATCAGAAAAACGCAACCCACACTAGGGATTAGACATTCAGAGCCGTTCGGAGTAACATCTGCGGCGAGAAATGAAGGAATAAATAATGGCCAAAAATCAAGGACCCCGCCGTAGTTTCAGCCAGTATGTGTTTGCTGCCATCGCTGTTTTGGTTATCCTTACGATGATCCTGAGCACGTTTCGTTTTTAAAAAACAGATAGATATTGATAGGCTGGGGGATAGCTTCTGAGAGCGCGCGCGGGTGTAAATAGCACAATGCTGTCTTCCGGCGGAAATAACACAACTCATCTTCGTTCAATGGAGGCATTGTGATGACTAAGCTCGCCCGTCCCAAATTCCTACTTGGCCTTTCTTTCGCCCTTGCCTGGGGCTTCGATTATTTATTTTGGGGTAAACAGTGGGGCATCTCCGTTCCTGTTTTCACATTACTCCTAGTTTTCGTTGGCTTCCTGTTAGCTCGCCGCCAGGGTCTGCGGCCTGCGCGCGCAAGTCTGTGGCTGCTACCGGCATTGCTCTTCTTCGCCGCGGTCAGCGCCTTTCGGCTGGAGCCGCTCACGCTATTGGTAAGCCGCGGCCTGGTGCTTTTGCTGAGCGCGCTGCTGGCTGTCACCTTCCTGGGTGGCCGCTGGCGGGACTACAGCTTTAGCGATTTTGTGGCCAAGCTGGTTTGCCTGGTACCTAATGGCTTTGGCCTCCTTCGGGATACGAATCCTGCAGATCGAAATGCAAAAGACAAAGGCTTTTCCATTCGCTCTCTGGTGCCCGTTTTCCGGGGCTTGTTGTTCGCCTTGCCTATCTTGTGGTTTCTGAGCATCTTGCTTTCTTCCGCAGATCCGTATTTTTCCAGGTGGCTTACCGCCTTGTTTCAATTTCTCAAAATCGAGAACCTGTCTGAATATCTATTCCGCGCATTTTATATCGTTGTTTTCACTTACATCATTGCCGGTGTTTATCTGGTGGCTTTGATCAAGAGTCGCAAAGAGCAATTGATCGGCGAGAAGAAGCCCTGGCTAAAGCCACTTGTTGGTTTCGGCGAAGCCGCTACAGTGCTAGTCAGTGTCAACCTGCTTTTCACAGCCTTTGTATTCGTGCAATTTAAATATTTCTTTGGCGGTGTTGCCAACATTGTCGATAACCCGAACGGACTTACTTTTGCGGAGTATGCCCGCCGTGGTTTTGCTGAAATGGTCTTTGTGGCTGTAATTTCTCTATTGCTGTTCATCGCTCTTAGCACGATCGGCAAACGCCAAAAGGGCCGGCAGCAAAAGTGGTTCTCGGGACTGGGCATCTGGCTTTTTGCTCTCGTAGCGTTCATTTTGTTTTCGGCTTACGAGCGCTTACTGCTCTACGAAAGTGCCTATGGCTTTTCACGCCTGCGCACCTATTCGCACGTTTTCATGATCTGGCTGGGCTTGCTCCTGCTGGCCGTAGTCATCCTGGAGGTGCTTCGCAAGCAAAGAGCGTTTGCTGTCGCGGTGTTATTGGTTGCTTTGGGCTTCGCCGCAACTTTGAGCTTGATGAACGTAGATCGCTTTATCACTCGTGCCAATATCCAGCGCGCCGAGCTCGGTTACGAATTCGATATCCCCTATCTCGCTTCTCTGTCCGAGGACGCAGTTCCTGCTTTGCTGGATGAATATAGCCAACTCGATCTTGCCACTCAACCCGACCTTGCCGATCAGGTTGCAGCAGCCCTGGCCTGCCATGCCGCACGTCATGAAAATTACTCCACCAACTTACCCTGGCAATCGTGTAATTGGTCCAGGAGCCGCGCTAATCAAATTTGGCACGCAGCGAACGAGAACGCTAGCCTTCCCAACTACACGGCCAGCTTGGATGCCGATAACGGTCTGCTTTCTATCCAAGTTGGCAGCCAACAATATGCCTGT
The DNA here is from genome assembly GCA_046716985.1 of Anaerolineales bacterium. Lineage (GTDB taxonomy): Bacteria > Chloroflexota > Anaerolineae > Anaerolineales > UBA11579 > JAMCZK01. The sequence goes on from JBKJWG010000267.1 coordinate 7,669, forward strand.
GAGGGCTCAGGTTCCTGGGATTAAGGTGGGCTAAGCCTGGATGGTATGATTTTCGAAATTGTGGATACTCCAGGATTGAAAGTACGCACAAATGAAGAATGGCTGCGTGACCTGCGCCCGCCTGCTTCGCCGGAGGCGCTGGAGGAGTTGCGCGCCATACTTGTGCGCGGCCTGCGCGCCGCGCTGGCTGGCCGCGTGGAGAATGATCTTGACGCGCTGAGTGAGGATTTCGCCCAAGAAGCTTTGCTGAAGATCCTCGCCAGCCTGGATACTTTCCGCGGCGAAAGCCGCTTCACCACTTGGGCGCAGAAGATCGCCATCCATGTCGCCCTCTCCGACCTCCGCCGCAAACGCTGGAAGGATGTCTCCCTGCAGAACTTCGTCGAAACGCCGGATGGCGAGGAGTACACACCGGCCATCCTCACCGACCATAGCCCTTCCCCGGAAAATGAAGCCGCTCGCCGGGAACTGATGCGCAACCTGGAGAAATTAATTTTTGAGGAGTTGACGGAACGCCAGCGCACTGCACTGCTCTCCATCCTGCAGGATGGCATCCCGCTGCGCGAAGTGGCCGAGCGTATGCATACCAATCCGAACGCCCTTTATAAACTCTTGCACGATGCCCGCCAGCGCCTTAAGCAGCGGCTGGAAGAAAAAGCTGATTTTTCCACCCAAGAAGCCTTGGCCTTATTTGAGGAACGCTAATGGTAATAAATACTCTGGTCGCATCGTCTATGGAAAGAAGATAGATATGGCTCGTGTCCAATCTCAAACATTGAAAGAATTGCTGCATCGCGTCCTGCGCACGCGACCTGACGAAATCGGCTGCGATACCTGCTTCGAGAGCCTTGATCGCTTCGTCGATCTGGAGCTTGAGGGCAAGGATGCTGCGCTCGCTTTGCCGCTCGTTCGCCGACACCTCGAACTTTGCACCGGCTGCAATGAGGAATACAAGGCTTTGCTAAGCGCCTTACAAAATCTTCAAAACGAATAAATTCGTCTTGATTAAGGCTGTCTGAGCATCGTCGCCTTCATTTTGGGGGCGCAGATTGCCTTAAAACCTCACGGGTATAATTGCGCCCGATGTCTCAACCCGAAGATCTAGAAAAAACAATACCCTCATCCCCGCAAAAAGCAAAACCAACAGCCGATTCCGCCGAAACGCAGCGCGTTGAAGTTAAGGCTACGGCTACGGGTGGCGGCAAGATGGGCCGCGGCCGCCTGCGCTGGCTCATTGGCTCCGTGGTGGGCTTTATTGTGTTCGTTGGTTTGGGCGCTTTGGGCGGCATGGGCGCCGGGCTCAGCGATCGCCAGAGCGCCGAGAACTTACAAAGTGCCATTGAGGCTGTACAACAATTCAACTACGGCGTGCAGGACTTGCAATCAGGCCACTGCGATCTGGCCGCTCAGCGCTTTAAATATGTGATCGAGCTCGATCCCTCTTACCCGGGCATTGTTGAAAAATTCGCTCAAGCTATGCTGTGCGCCGGTGGCACAGCCACCCCGACTGCACTGGCGATTGACGCCCCAACAGCCACACCCGATCTGCGCGCGGCCGACCTGATCTATGCGGATGTGCAATCATTCCTAGCCGCCCAAAACTGGGACCAATTGTTGTTCTCGTTGGACAGCTTGCGCACTAACTTCCCTGACTTCCACGCCATTGAAGTGGACGGAATGTATTACATCGCTTATCGTAGTCGCGGCGCAAACCGCATTTTGCAGATCGGCGACCTGGAAGGCGGCATCTTCGACCTCAACCGCGCCACTCAGATCGGCCCACTGGATGCCGAAGCCGACACTTATCGGCAGTGGGCAATTTCCTATATTGTGGGCCAAAGCTTTTGGGAGATCGATTGGACGCAAGCTGTTCAATATTTCCAGCCGTTGGCGGCCGCCGCGCCCAACTTGCATGACCTGAATTTTTTCACGGCTCAAGACCGTCTAGCCGCTGCTCTTATCGGGTACGCTCAAGACTTGATCGCCCAGGCCAGCCGTTTGGCCCGCGATAAACAATGGTGTTCAGCAGAGCAACTCATGAACGAATCTGGCTCCTACAGTCCGTTCTCCCCAGAGGTGCAGCCCACAGCTACCTGGTATAGCGAAAAGTGCGCCCTCAACGGGGACGAAGCCCAGTAAGGTCTATCCAACCCCTGATGGAAATTCCCCAGTGGGCGTTACTGCTTTCTTTCTGGCTGCACATGCTCGCCACCGTGGTGTGGCTGGGCGGTCTGGCGGCGTTGGCGCTCTTTGTATTGCCGACCATGCGCCGCAGCCTGAATCCGAAAGATTTCGCCAACTCGCTCTCTGCCCTTAATCAGCGCCTTGACCCTCTCGGTTGGTTCTGTCTTGGCTTGCTCGTTTTTACGGGCTTGCTTCAAATGGATTCCAATCCCAACTACGAAGGCTTGCTCACGCTCTCCAATCTGTGGTCGCAAGCTATTTGCCTTAAGCACATTGCTTTCATTGGCATGATCGGTGTCTCCGCCTACCTGACCTGGGGCGTAGCGCCTGCCTTGCGCCGCGCCGCCCTGCGCCGCGCCAAGGGCAAAGGCGAAAAAGAAGACCAAGTTTGGCTGCAGCGTTTCCAGCGTCTGATCGCGCTCAATTTGTTTCTCGGTTTTTTAGTCCTCGCTTTTACTGCCCTCGCGCGCACGTCCTAACTCAGCAGGCACAAAGCTTGCATATCTCCTAGTGTTCCAAGGAGGTATGCCGTGTTTGCAGACTGGGTTTCGTTCTCGGCTTTGCTCGCCATTCAATTTGGCTTTGCCGCTCTCTTGGGCGCGCTGGTAGAT
>JBKJWG010000268.1:0-18250 GCA_046716985.1 Anaerolineales bacterium
AGGCATCCCCGAAGATGACCCGCGCAACCCCGCCGTGGTAGCCGACCTCGTCGGCGACAACGTGGGCGATTGCGCAGGCATGGCCGCAGATATCTTTGAATCTTACGAAGTCACCATCGTCTCCAGCTTGATCCTGGGTGTAGCCCTCTACAACATCACCGGCCACATCGAGTGGATCATTTACCCACTCATTGTGCGCGGCATCGGCGTAGTCTCCTCAATCATCGGCACCTATCAGGTCAAAGCTGGCACCACAGGCACTTCAGCCAAGGCCATGAGCGCCATCTTCAGCGGCTTCCTTTCCTCCGCGGCCATCTCGGTGGTGCTCTTCTTCGGCGCCGCTTTCCTTTACTTGAACATTTTCGCTAACGACAGCCTGCCTGGCGGCTGGTGGCGAGTTCCAACGGCCGTTGCCATCGGAGTGCTGCTGGCTATCCTGATCGACCGCATGACGGAATACTTCACCGGCACCGATAAGGGACCAGTTGAAGAGATCAAGAAAGCAGCAGATACTGGCCCAGCCACTCTGATTTTGCAAGGTCTGGCGGTTGGTTACGAATCCTCGGTGTGGGCTGCGGTCGTTATCGCCGCCACCATCTTTTCGTCCATACTGATCTTCGGCGGCATCGGCAGCACGCCCGCTGAAACTGTGACCTTTGTACTTTACGGTGTCGCTATGACGGGCATCGGTATGCTCACGCTGACCGGCAACAATGTGGCCATGGACTCGTTCGGCCCCATTGCCGACAACGCCAACGGCATCGGCGAGATGTCGTGGAGCGGTACGCGTGACAAGAAACTGCTCAAGGCGCAGCAGATCATGGCTGACCTGGACGCAGTCGGGAACACGACCAAAGCCATCACCAAAGGAGTAGCCATCGGCTCGGCGGTCATCGCCGCCGTGTCGCTGTTTGGCTCCTTTGTTGTAGACGTCAGCCGCGCTCAGGCTGCCGCCGGCGTGCCGCTGGCAGAACAGATCCAGACGCTGGGCATCCGCATCGACGTGCCGCAAGTTTTCGTCGGCATGCTCATCGGTGGCGCGCTGCCCTGGCTGTTCTCCTCGTTTGCAATTCAAGCTGTGAGCCGAGCGGCTGCCCTCATTGTTGAGGAATGCCGGCGCCAGTTTAGGCTGGGCGTGCTCACAGGCCGCGTCAAGCCCGACTACAAGAAAGCTGTGGCCATCTCCACCACCGCGGCGCAGAAAGAGCTTGTTCCGCTGGCTCTGCTGGGTGTCATCACTCCCATTCTGCTCGGTCTGCTGCTGGGCGTGAACGCGCTGGGCGGCTTCCTGGCCGGCATCATCCTCTCTGGCCAGTTGCTGGCGGTGTTCATGAACAACGCCGGCGGCGCATGGGACAATGCCAAGAAGCTCATCGAGGATGAGCCCAAGAACCCGGCCAAGAACACCGGCAAGGGTTCGGAGCGCCACAAAGCTGGCGTGGTGGGCGACACCGTCGGTGACCCGATGAAGGACACCGCCGGTCCCGCGCTGAACCCGATGATCAAGGTAGTTAACTTAGTCTCGGTGATCATCGCGCCTATCGTGGTGCAGATCACCCATCTAGGTTTCGTGGAGTGGATAGCGGCTTTGGCGATGGTGCTCATTCTCTACTGGGCCATCCGCACAAGCAAGCGCACTGCTCCGGTTGCGCGAGCTGCTCGAAGATAATCAGTCAATGCAAAATAAAAAGCCCGCTGAGTGTCAGCGGGCTTTTTTTATTCGCGACGTAAATTTATAATTTGAAAAAGAAGACGGGGGCACAAGCCGCAACCACAGCAACAAATTGTAGGGCCAGTATCATCAGCGCCGGCTCTGGTGCGCTGGGTAGCCACCTAATGGCAAAGAAAGCTACGAACGGTAATTGTCCAGCCATGAGAATCTGCCAGATATGCGCGACGGCTCCTTCATCGGCTTCATGGACAACACCGTTGATGGCAAGATAACCCAACACCACGGCCAGGGCGGCTAACGACATTGCTAGTGGAATCCATGCGCTGGGATATTTTATTGTTGAAATCATATTTCCATTCACAATTTGGCTCCTTAACTGAGGGGATTGCATAGAAAACAAAAAGAAAGCTGGAAGCGCCATCAGCACCTGGCCCCATAACCATACGCTGGCTGTCAGCTGGCCGCGCTCAGCAACTGTCTGGGCATAACTTTCAGTAAGGTCACCGAGCACTTCATCTTGTTGTGCGACCGGCAGCACGACGCCGAGCAACCTTTCGGCCAAGCGGGGCAATTGGAGGCTGTTGGGCTTCATCGCTCAGAGCGACGGCGCGGCGCAGAATGAGAACCCGGTTATCTAAGGAGCGGAATGATGTTCTCGCCGATCAAGTAAAACAGCAATGCAATCCCGAAGAACGCTGCCAGCGCCAACAATGCTAGATTCCAAGTATTCTTCTTTAGCGAAACCGTGCCTTGATATTTATCCTTCGTTACTTCAAATTTGATATTGGCAACCGCCAGCAAATTAACCAGCAAACCAATTGCAAGACCACCTAACACCACCCAGGGATTATCCACCCAAGCTGTTAGTTGAGCGAGGCCGGGGATAGTGTTCAAACTCGCTTCTACCGGCTTGCCGAACAAGCTAAATAACAAGCCGGGGACCACGATCAATGCGGCTGGCAGCAGAAACAATGCGCTGACTGCGGCCGTGGTTTTGCCTTCTCGAAAGATCATATTTCCATTCACAGTCTGACTCCTTAGTTGAGGGGATCGCATAGAAAACAAGAAGAAAGCCGGCAGCGATATCAGCACTTCGCTCCACAGCGAGATGTTCGCGGCCAGCTTACCGTGCAGAGCAACTGCGTCCGCATAGCTTTCGGCCAGGTCGCCGAGCACTTCATCGTGTTGCGCGGCCGGCAGCACACCGGCCAGCAGCCTTGCGGCAAGGCGCGGCAATTGCCTGTTGTTGGCTTTCATCAGGTTGCCTTGATCTGGGGCGCGCCGGCCCACAGGGCATCATGGAGGCGCTTTGCCTCTGCCAGCGCTTCGAGGCCCTTGGGGCTCAATTTGTAAAAGCGCTTGCTGCGCCCGCCGCGCTCAGGCGTCGGCTTGCCCTCGTACGAGGCAAGCAGGCCGCGCTGCTGCATGCGGTCGAGCGGGATGTAGATCGCCCCGACCGACCAGGCTTTGCCGGTCATTTTCTTGAGGTGCTTGCCAATGGCCAAGCCGTAGGCTACGGGCGATAAGGCATACACAGCCAGCAACAGCATTTCTTCGGTTCGCGAAAGGATTTTCATTTGGCCTCGATTTGTTCTATTTTATAGAATTAATAGGCGATTGTCAAGTGGGTTAAACCGTATCCACCTTCCTTCGGATAGCTTGAGTTTACGAAATTCGGCAGTGAGGATTCTTCGCAACACAAAAACTGCCAAAGGGCAGTTTTTGTTGCTCAGAATGACACTAGGGAGAACACGGCCTCCAGCGGCTTGACTGCTTGCGTCTTGTTCGCAGAGATGGCATACTAAATCCTCAACGATATGGCCGCAATTAATTTACGAGATTACTTACAGGGTCTGGAAGAACTGATCGAGGGCGGACACGCTGAAGATGCACTGGCGCATTGCCGTCACATCCTCAAGACCTACTCCAAGCACGTTGATACCTATCGCCTAATGGGCAAGGCCTATCTCGAGTTGAAACGCCACAGCGAAGCCAACGACATTTTCCAGCGCGTGCTCTCATCGGCGCCGGATGATTTCGTCGCCCACATCGGCATGAGCATCATCCGTGAGGACGAGGGCAACCAGGACGCCTCGATCTGGCACATGGAGCGCGCCTTCGAATCGCAGCCTTCCAACCGCGCTGTGCAGGATGAGCTGCGCCGCTTGTATGGCAAGCGCGAAGGCTACGAGCCGCCCAAGGTGCGCCTCACGCGCGGCGCCCTGGCACGCATGTATGCGCACGGCGACCTTTACAACCAGGCCATCGGCGAGCTGCGCGGCGCACTTTCGGAAGATGCGCAACGTCCGGACTTGCAAGTGCTGCTGGTTGAAATGTATTTCAACACCAATCGCCAGGCGGACGCCATCGAGGTCTGCTCCAAACTGATCGAGAAGCTGCCCTATTGCCTATACGCCAACCGTGTCATGGTCGACATCTTGCGCGCCGGCCAGCGCGATGTGGAGGCCCAGCCGTATTTGGAACGCGTCGAAGAACTGGACCCGTACGCGGCGCAAGTCAGCTTATCAATACCATTGGAAGAAGTGCCGGCTGACAGCGTGATCCTGGATCAACTGGTGCTCGAAAACCAGACCTCCACATCGGTCAGACCGCCCAAGGCGTGGACTGCTTCGTTGCAGTTGCCTGAAGAAGAAAAATACGAAAAAGAAAATCTGCCCGATTGGCTTTCGCTTGACAATTTGGAAGAGAAACTGCCCCCAGCCGAAGAAAGGGTGGAAGAAAAGCCCAAGCGCGACACCTCGGTCTTGAAGAGCTTGTATGGCCTGGATCCTTCGCCCGCCGATGTAACTCCCGCGGCGAAGAGCGAGCCCGAGCCAGCCGAGGCGGCGGATGACGAGCCTGAAGAGCCGGGGACGCCGGCCTTTACATCGGTGTCCAAGAGCACCGCGCTCAAAGCTGACAGCATCCCCGACTGGCTGCGCGAACTGCGCCCTGCTACCGGCAGCATTTCACTGGACCAGCCGAAGGCAGCGCCAGCAGGAGAAAACGAAATCGATGAACCGGTTGCGGAAGAACCTGAAGCTAGCAAAGCCGCAGACGATGTTGAAGAACTGAGTGCGCGCGCTTTCAGTGAGCCGGAGCTATTGCCGTCCCCAGATAACGTAGAAACTCCGCCGCTTAGTGAAGAAGACGAAGAAAACCTGAGCTGGCTCGAGGGCCTGGCCGCCAAACAAGGTGCGGCCGAAGAAGAATTGCTCACCACGCCAGAGAAACGCGAAGAAGCCGCGCCGGATTGGCTCGAAAAAGAAAAACCTGCGCCGCCGAAGAGCGACTCGCTTGCGTGGCTGGACGAACTCGCCAGCGAAAGCGACGCGGCCGTAGCCGCAGCAGATATAGTGGCTGAACCCGCGCCGAGCGCCGACGAAATGGATTCCCCGTTGGCGGAAGAGTTACCCGAAGAAGCCGACACGAAACCCGAGCCAGTCAAATCAGACACGACGCCGGTATGGCTGAAGGAACTGAGCGCCGAAGTGGAACAAGGCGCTCAGACCGCCGAGCCGATCGCCCCGCGCCCATTGGAAGAAGCGCCCGATTGGCTGAGCGAACTACGCCCGGAAGCAGCGACAGAGGATGAAGCAACGGAAGAAGTTGAGGAAGAAAAATGGGAGGCTGAGGACGATCTGGGCAAGCTGGATTGGCTGGAAAAATTGGCCCCAGCCAGCAACGAGCAAACCCCAACAGCGAAACCTACTGAAAATGCCTGGGTGCCGGAAGCCGAACTAGCTGGCGGTCCGCTTGCACAAAGCGCCCCCGTTACACCTGCGGCCCCCGCCATGTCGCCGCGCAAGACGGCTCAGCTCATGACAGCTCAACTCGCTCCGGGGAAACTTGAAGAAGCCCGTCAAGCTTTGAACTATGGCAAGCTCGGCGACGCGGCCGATCATTATGGCTACCTGCTGCGCCGGCGCGTGATGCTAGACGAGGTCATCGCAGACCTGACTGCGGCATTGCATCGCCACCCCCAAGAGGTGACGCTATGGCAGACATTGGGCGACGCCTACATGCGCAACAACCAGCTGCGCGAGGCGCTGGATTGCTACACCAAAGCCGAAGACCTGCTCTAGCTGAACGCGCCGCTCTGGTAAAATGCTCGGAAACCCGGGCATTTTTTGTTTTGGAGGAAGATTTGGAACGCAGTTTAGTACTGGTGAAACCGGATGGAGTGCAACGCGGCCTGATCGGTGAAGTGATCGCCCGGCTCGAACGGCGCGGCTTGCGCCTTATCGCCGCCAAGTTCGTACGCGTCAGCAGCCAGCTGGCTGAGGCGCACTACGCCGAACACAAAGGCAAGCAGTTTTACACCAGCTTGATCGAATACATAACGTCCGCGCCGGTGATGGCAATGGCCTGGGAAGGCCCGGAGGCGGTGGCCGCCATCCGCCAGACGATCGGCAGCACCAAGCCCACCGAAGCGGCGCCCGGCACGCTGCGCCACGACTTTGCGCTGCAGATCGGGCGCAACCTGGCGCACGCATCGGACAAGCCCGAGCGCGGCGAGCAAGAAGTTACGCTGTGGTTCAAGCCGGAAGAATTGGTCGCTTGGGAGCGCGAGGCCGACCGCTGGATCTTCGAGAACTAACTCAAATAAAAACGAGGCCAGCGGCCTCGTTTTTTTATTGCAGGTGCAACAGCACCTTGGCCTCAGACCACAGCTCTTGCAAGCGATAATAGTCACGCTGCACAGGGGAAAACAGATGGACGACCACGCTGCCATAGTCGGCTAACAGCCAGCCTTCGCTAGGGCGGCCTTCGACGCGCGGCTTGAGCTTGTGGCTGGCTTGCGTATCTTCGACAACTGATGTGAGCAGCGCTTTTAGCGTGCGTTCGCTGCTGCCGGAACAGATCACGAAATAATCGGTCAGCGGTGGTAATTTAGTCAGATCGAGCAGGGTGATGTCTTCCCCTTTTTTGTCTTCGAGTACATCCACAATGCTATGAGCTAGATCAAGCGGTTTCAAATGAAAAACATCCTCCTAAATAGTACCCGCCAACGGGCTGCGTGACAGCGCATTATATACGGAGCCGCCCGGCTTTAGTTGGCTGCGGAAAAGTGTGAGCGTTTCGATGCGGCCAGGTACTACAGATGCGACGTGAGTTAAAGCGACAATCTCGCTGATCTGCTTCAAGTCGGCCGAGCGCGCTGCGCGGTGAACACGAGCGATGGTGAGATGCGGAGAAAATGGCCGCTTTTCGGGAATAAATCCCAAGCTCGATAGGTCAAGCTCAACTTGTCGCTGCAAATCCAACAACGATTCGGGCACGTCCACTCCGACCCAGATCACATTAGGCCGCCGCGGATTCGGGAAGACACCCAAGCCATTTAGGTTGACATCAAAAAGGGAAATTGATTTTGCTTTCGTCTGCAGCAAATCAGAAATAGGTTTGATGCTTGATTCAGCAGTGTCGCCAAGAAATCTCAGTGTCAGGTGAATATTTTCAATCGGCACCCAGCGCAGCGGCAGGCCCTTTGTCTTGGACTGCAGGCCGGCGCTGATCGCGCGTAAACCGTCTTGAATCGCGGGCGGCAATTCGAGCGCTATGAACGCGCGTACAGAAACTATCTAGCCTGCCTGGCCCTTCGCTTCGCTCAGGGTAAACTCCGCAGCCGATCGTAATCTTCGGGCTCGTCTACATCGATGGCGAGCGACGCGTCCAGCCAAGGCAGCCAAGTGACCTGATGCCTGGAAAAAATGGCGCGGCCACCCACGTCGCCTTCGAGCGCGACGAAATCTGCGAAGGTGCTGCGATCGAACAGCACGGGATTGCTGCGGTGGCCGTCAACCAGGGGCGCCACGATCGGCGCCAGGCTAGTGGCGTGCTCGGCGCGCAGCGCTTCGATCAGGGCAACCGGCAGTTGCGGCTGATCAACAACAAGGAAGATCGACGCGCCGACGCCGTTCGGCAGCGCAGCCAGTCCCGCTTTCACGGAGCTGCTTTGGCCATCCTGCCAATTGGCGTTGCGCACAACCCAGACAGGCAAACCATTGAGCGCGGCTTCGGTTGCATCGGCATCTGCGCCGGTCACAACCAGCAGCGGCTCGATGCCTGCTGCCAGCGCCGTTTCTGCAACATGACGAACGAAGGGCTTGCCTTTCCAATCTAATAACTGCTTCGATTTTCCCAATCGCTTGGAATCGCCCGCTGCCAAGAGAATGCCGGCGATGGGTTCGTACACTGCACTGAGGTCTTGAGATTTCTGCAACGCGGCTACCCAAACCGCGTCATAGCCATTTAACAGCCTGCGAGCCAAACCGGGGGCAGCGCCTTCTAGTTCCGGCGAGTCAGCTTGATTGAGCAACGCAATGCGGCGGGCCGTTACCGGAATGTTCTTCAGCCCGCCATCTGGGTACAGCAAAACTTTTGCAATGGTGTCCGCTGAAATTGATTCGCTAATTTTCAATCCGCCTAGCTCGGCAAATCGCTCGGGACGATGCACCCATTCTTCGTTCAGCGGCTGGCCGAGCGCGGAAAGCCCGGCGACGACGACCACAGCGTCGACGAAAGGCGGGATGGCCGGCTCGTGTGCGGCAGGCGCCTTGAGGGCGCGGAGGCGTGCGCCATCGGCTTCGATGAGCAAAGGCAGCGCATGGGCGCGGGCGAAAGTGCCCAGGGCAGCGATGCTTTCTGCATCCAATCCAGAGACGCGCTTCTCCATGGTCTCCGCACCTGTGATAACGGTAACCGCCGATAGATTTTCGTGACTCAAATTTCGAACATCGGAAGCGCTGCTGACCGTTAAATGTTGGTCAGCCAATTTCAATTGATCAACTGCGAAATGTGTGCTAGTGCTAACTAGCACGGCTCGATCAAATTGGCGCGCCAAGGCAAACAGGGCGCTGGTCTTGCCGCCCGCGCCAACAAAGGCAATTTGGGGTGCATCGCCGAGGCGCAGGGCGCGGCGCAACGCGATCATGCCCACAACTTATTGCGGATTTCAGGCTTGGTTAGCAAGGCTTCCAGCACCCCGCCGCCAATGGCCAGCGACTTATCCGAAACGCGCCAGCAATAACTCGGGTCGTTGCGCGGGTCGATGTCGCCTATCTTCATGCCTTTTTTGACGTCCAGCGATGGATGCACCAGCCCGCGCAGCACGCCATCGAACGGGGCCACCAATTGTTGGCCAGCTATTGTGGCAATCAATTGGCCAGCTTTGAGCCGCTGCCCGATCTCGGCCGCGGCCTCGACGTAGCCATCGGCGGGGGCACGCAGTACGCGATCGAGATTATGGGAAGCGATGGTGCCCGGCACGCCAGTGTCAGCCTGAGCGCTGCCTTCCCACAGCACGCGGCCCAGGTTGTGGCCGCGCATCGTTTCGACGACGGCATGACAGTTCTCGCCGGCGACGAAGCCGGGGCCGAGGCCAATCACGAGCGGCGCGGCATCCATGCCTGTTTCGGGCGGCTTCTTGGTCATGCGGGCGTCGATCAAAGCGACCGGGGAAAGCGTGGGCAGCGAACTGAGGTTGGGATCAACTAATACCGGGATTTCGCCTTCATCAGCAACGGCGGGAGCCACGATCACTTTTTGCACCCGTCGGGCCACGATGCCCTCGATTTCAGTTTGGCCCGAGTAGACCGCATCGGCAAACGAAACGGTGCGCCGCACCGCCATCGGTTTTTCAAGTTCGGCGATAACGATCTTGATTCCGGCGCGGTGTAAGCGCACAGCAACTCCGGAAGCCAGGTCGCCGCCGCCGCGGATCAATACAAGCGAACTCATCGCGTAATTATAGTTTGTGGCGTTATTTATTTAGGAAATCGATCAACAACGGATTTACCGTTTCAGCCGCTTCAAAGTGCGATATGTGGCCAGTATTTGGGATAGGGTGGAACTTCGTTTGCGGCACCAGTTTGCGAAAAGTCTCGTTATATCGGAACGGTACGGTTACATCCTTTTCGCCCCAAATAAGCAGAACCGGCTTCTGCGTCCCACCTACCCGGCGAAATAGATCGAGATCCTCGTCCAGCATACCGGTACGCAGCGAAGAAAGGATGGCGCGCTTAAAGCCAGGGTATTCCATTTGCTCAAGATATCGCTCAGCAAAAGCATCCAGAGTTTCTTGGCGCGGCTGATAAAAATCTTTGAACATACTTTGCAAGATCGTGCCGGCGCCGAAGCGATCCAACCCCTCAAAAAGCAATTCGCCCAAACCGCGCACGTAAAGTAACTTGATCGAAAGCGGCAGACCTAGATCGAAACCGGCGGGACTGATAAAAGCCAGCTTGCCCACCCGCTTTGGGAAGCGATAGGCAAATTCCGCAGCCACCACTCCGCCCATCGAAAGCGAGACCACATCGGCCTGCGGGAATTCAACCGCATCCATCATTTCGGCCAGCTGGCGTACATACAACCCCTTGTCGTAGCTGATATTCGGCCGGTCGGAGAGACCGCGCCCGAACAAGTCGTAGCGCAGCACGCGAAAACCGGCCGCAGCCAGCGCCGCATAGGTCGGGTCCCAAATAAAGTTGGGCACAGAAAAACCGTGGATAAGCACGACCGGCTTGCCTTTTTGCGGGCCGGCTAATTCGTAATATGTGACCCCATCCGAAAGGCGCGCCAATTGCCCCGGCGGCTGGACGCGCGCCTGCCGCGCCGCAAGCTTGGGCTCCGCGGACATAACCTGATCGAGAAGGGACATACAGAATTAAATTTTGCCCAGCGCGCGCAAGACGCGTTCGGGCACGAGTGGAAATTGATCGATCCAGACGCCGGTGGCGTCGTGCACCGCGGCGATGACGGCTGCGGCGAATGGAATGTAAGGCATTTCGGCCATGCCGCGCACGCCCCATGGCCCGACTTGATCGGGGAACTCGAGGATCAGCGAGGTCACGCGGTCGGGCACATCCAGCACAGTGGGAATTAAATAGTTCGACAAAAACGGGGTCTTGACATAGCCCTTTTCCTGGACGAAATTTTCCATGAGGGCGTAGCCGGCTGCTTGCACCACCGCCCCTTCGATCTGGCCCTCGATCTGCTGCGGGTTGATCGCCTTGCCAACATCATCGGCGCAGATCACATCGGAAATATGCACGTGGCCGGTCTCAATATCCACTTCGACCGCCACGACTTCGGCCACATAGCCATAAGCAAAGTTAGGCGTGGCCTCGCCGGTTTCGGGATGAAAAAGCGTGGTCGGGGGTGGTACATATTTGAATTCACCGATCGCCGGCCGGTCCTCATTCTTCCATCTCGTCATGGCGATCTCAGCCGCGCCGCGAATAGCGTTGCCCGCCATGAAGGTCATGCGCGAGGCGGAAGCGCTGCCCGAGTCCCCGGTGTGCGCGGTATCCGCCAGCACAAGCTCGACCTTCTCCAGCGGGACGCCAACTGCGTCGGCTGTCATTTGTTTGAACACAGTATGAGCGCCCTGCCCTACATCTGAGCCGGCGTGATGCACAACCACGCGCTCGATCTCAGCTTTGCCATGCAACTCGATCGTGGCCCAGCAGCGCTCGGGATAACCAAACGAGAAGCCGATGTTCTTGAAGCCGCTGGCGAAGCCGACGCCGCGCTTGATCGTCTTGCCTTTTGCGGCGGGAACCTTGGGCCACTTGGCCGCGGCTTTGCTGCGCTTCCAAAGCGCCTTGTCTTTCTTCCAGCCGCCGGCTTTGGCAGCGGCCTGCACCACTTTGTCCAGCGTCACGCCTTTGGGCAGCGGGGTGTTGACCGCGAGCAGGTCACCTTCGTGAGCTATGTTGCGCATACGCAACTCGACCGGATCGATCTTGAGCGCTTCAGCCAGCTTGTTCATCTGCGTTTCGGCAGCGAAAGCGCCCTGCGGACCGCCAAAGCCGCGAAATGCGCCGTTGGGTAAATTATTGGTGTAGACCGCGTACGAATCGACTTTAACATTCGGGATCGCGTACGGCCCGTTGCACATCAAAGTGGCGTTGCCCAGCACTTTGGTGGAGGTGTACGCATACGCACCGCCATCTGCGATCACTTCGGATTCGGCGGCGACTACTTTGCCATCTTTGGTGGCGCCCCACTTGGAGCGAATAATATACGGATGGCGCTTGTGATGGCCGATCATCGATTCGGCGCGGCTCCAGATGATCTTGATCGGGCGATGGATGCCGCGCTGCGCAAGGCGCCAGACCGCCAGCGCCAGCACGATCTGGACCGACATGTCTTCGCGGCCGCCGAAGGCGCCGCCGATGGCCGGATGAATGACGCGCACTTGTTCATCCTTCAGGCCAAGCGCATGTGCAATAGCCATGCGCTCTTCGTGCGCCCATTGGCCGGCTACTTCGACTGTGATGCGGCCTTCTTTGTCAATATATGCCAAGCCCGCTTCGGGTGCCAAGTAGGCATGCTCCTGTGCGGGCGTACGATATTCATGTTCGACAATGACGTCCGCCTTGGCAAAGCCGGCTTCAACATCGCCATGCCGAATTTGATAATGACAAAAAGTATTTGAGCCGGTCTCCGGCTGCAGCAGGTCGGCGCCGAGCTTGCGCGCTTCCAGTGGATCAGTCACCACCGGCAGGTCTTCGTAATCGACTTGGATCAGGTCACGCGCTTTGGCGGCGATGGTTTCGTCTTCGGCCACGATGAACGCCACCTGGTCGCCGATGAAACGCACACGGTCGCCGTGCAATTTGCCGGATCCGGGCCCGCATAAGACCGGCTGATCATGCAGGATAAGTCCGTATTCGTTTACGGGTACATCTTTGGCGGTGAAGATGCCAATGACGCCATCCAGCGCTTCAGCTTTGCTGGTGTCGATGCTACGAATGATGGCATGCGGGCGCCCGGCGAAGAGAACCTTGGCGTGCGCCTGGTTGGGTTTGTTGATGTCACCGGGATACAACGTTTGCCCAGTGACCTTGCCCACGGCGTCGACGCGGGTGATGGATTGGCCGATTGCCTTGGTCATGAGAGTTAGCGATAACGCTTGGGGCGGGTATGAGTTGCAATGTCTTCATCCCTGTGTCCACCAAGCAGGGAGTAAAAAAGTGAACCAAAGATAGAGAAGACAAGATAAATAGCCATGCTGAGCACCAGAGTGATCGCACCCTTGATAAATAGCGGGTTGCTGAGGAAGTTGGGATTGGCTGCCAGCATCCTGGTGAAGGCAGGATTGTTGGCGGCCATCCAATCGAGCAATAGCTCGGCCAAGCCGAAGGAAATGATCGGGATCAGGATCAAAAGCAAAAAGCCAATGCCGCGCCAAATGGGATGCACGCGCCAGGGGAATGGTCCGCTACTGCGGCGGCGCCCGCTCACGCCTTCACCCCTCGTCGCGGCAAGCCGCTCCCGCGGGGCAGGCTCTTAACCTTGCCGGCGTGCTCGATGGCATCCAGGATCTTGTAGTAGCCAGTGCAGCGGCACAGGTTGCCGGCTACGGCCTGCGTAGCTTGCTCGCGGGTGGGGCGCGGCCGCTCTTCAAGCAGCTTGGCCGCCGACATGAGAAAGCCGGGCGTGCAATAGCCGCACTGCACCGCGCCGTCATCGACGAAGGCTTGCTGGACGGGATGCAGGCTGCCGTTGTGCGAGAGGCCCTCGATCGTGACGATCTCGGAGCCGTGCGCACGCGGCGCGGGCACCAGGCAGCTCATCACGGCTTTGCCGTCCAGGAAGACTGTGCAGGCGCCGCACTCGCCTTCGGCGCAGCCTTCTTTGGTGCCGATGAGCAATGCATCCTCGCGTAGGAAGCGCAGGAGAGTTTTGTCGTGGCCGGTCGCAAACGAATAGGGTTTTCCATTGATAGTCGTTTTGATCGTCGGTTGATCGATTAATCGATTAATCGATCTTGCCTTTTTGGCAGATTTGCCCGCCAGCATAATGGGAATAGCGGGGATGCGCGCCGGCTGCTTCTTGGCAGCCAATTCGGTGAGAACGCGCCGCACCGCCACCTTGATCATCTCGCGCCGGTATGCAGCCGAGCTGCGCACGTCGTCGATCGGGTTGGCGGACTGCAAAGCGAGCTCGGCAGCCTCCTCGATATTCTTCACGGTCAGCTTGCGGCCGGCCAGGAAGGCTTCGGCCTTCGGGGCGCGAATAATAATCGGCGCCACCGCGCCGAGCGCAATCACCGCGCTCTTGATCTTTTCACCTTGAAAGTGCAGGACGATGGCAGCATTGACCACCGAAATAGCTTGAGCGCGGCGCAGCGTGAGACGCAAGAACGCGCCGCGCGCTTTCTTGGGGTCGAGTGCAGGGAAATTGATATCGACCAGCATTTCGTCGGGTTGCATGACTGTTTTGCGCAGGCCGATGTAGAACTCGGCCAGCGGGACCGTGCGCTCGCCGCGCACCGAGCGCAAAACAACGCTGCCACCCAACGCTATCAGCGCGGGGATGGTGTCGTTGGCAGGCGAGGCGGTGATGAGGTTGCCCGCCACCGTGCTGCGGTTGCGGATCTGCGGGGCGCCAACTTCCCAGGAAGCCTGGGCGAGCGGCATGCCATGCTTGCGCAACAAGTCGGAGGCAACGCAATCATTGTGCGTGACCAGCGGGCCGAGATGGATGATGCCATCGGCGTCTTTGCGGATCTCGTCCAGGCCGGGAATGCGGGTGACATCGATCAGGGTCTCGATGCCTTTGCGCACGCCCAGTTCGATCTCAAGGATGAGATCGGTGGCGCCGGCCACAATGCGCGCCGCAGGCCCGTGTTGCGCCAGGGCCTGGGTTACTTCGTCAATGTTGGAGGCGGTGATGTATTTTTTCCACATAGGAGCTTGCCGTTGACTATTATAAGCAACAACGTGTAGGGGACAGGTTTAGAAACCTGTCCCTAAGATTAACTCTCGCGCATTACTTTGCCATCGCCGCCGCGGCGCAGCATGATGATTTGCGCCATGATGCTGACCGCGATCTCTTCGGGTGTTTCGGCATTGAGTTCCAGCCCCATTGGCGAGGTGACCTTGTCAAGTTTACTTTTCGCCACGCCTGCCGCTTCCATTTTCTTGCGTGCCTCGGCCCAGCGCCGACGCGAGCCAATGACGCCGATGTAGGCGGCGGGGCTATCCAGCAGCGCGGGCAGACCCTTGATATCGATCTCGGCGTTGCGCGTGGTCAGCACAATATAAGTTTGCGAATTGATGTCCAGCTGACTAGGCAGCTTTGCCATCGGCACAGGATAGAAGGCAGCCGCTTGCGGCACGACGGCGGCGGTCGCCAGTTCGGAGCGGTCATCGCTGACCAGCACGCGGTAGCCGAGGAAATCGGCCAGCTGCGCCAGGGCGCGGCCCACGTGGCCGGCGCCAATGATCAAGAGCGTGGGTTGGGGCTGAATAGCTTCCACAAAGACCTCCACTGTGCCACCGCAAATGCCAGGGTCGCCGCGCACCGGGTCGGTGAGCGAATATTCCAAGGTGCGCGGCTGGCCGTCCTTGAGCGCCGCCAGCGCTTCGGCCAGCACGCGGGCTTCCATCTCGCCGCCGCCGATGGTGCCTTCGATGCGACCATCCGGGAAGACCAGCATCTTGCTGCCCGCCCGCCGCGGCACCGAGCCGCTGGTCTGCGTGACCGTGCAAAGTGCGGTGCTTTCGCCGCGGGCTTGCAGCTCGGCCAGCCGCTGATAGATGTTCATTTTCTAATGATACTCAGAATTTGGCTAAATGTTCTGGATGCCAGTCTTGTCATTCCGATGGAGCGGCGGAGCCGCGACGAGGAATTTCTATGACGTCGGGAGAAGCATTGTCTCAGCGCGAAATAAGTCCAAGATCTTCATACCAACCATCGCTTAAATCGCTCCACGTGGGATTGGAAGTTGTAATAAGTGCTCTTTTCTTTTCCTTTCGCCACCCTTTGATCTGTTTCTCGCGGGCAATGGCATCTTCAACATACTGATACTCTTCGTAATGAACTAATTTGTGCGTTTTGTATTTGCGTGAAAACCCTGGATGGATTCCCGTTTTATGTTCTTCAACTCTGCGTGCTATGTCATTCGTCACACCAATATAGGTTATGCCGGAATTGTTGGACATAATGTATACATAGAAGGGGTTTTGATCGTACTTCCCACCCATTGAGTTTTATTATAAATTAACTACGCAGAAATTCCTCGTCGGGCAGCGCCGACGACTGGCGCTAACCGCCCTCACTCGGAATGACAAGAAGATGTCCAGAAAAGCGGGAATATGCTATTCGCGCTGACTGAACATCCAGCGATGGCCCTCAAGGTCCTCGACGTTGTAGAGGTGGCCATTCTCGGACTTCTCCAGCTCGCGCAATATATGCGCGCCGGCCTCTTTAGCCTGCTCGTAATGTGATTCGACATCGTCCACATGAACGAGGTAACCATCGACTATATAAGGCACCTCGGACCACTTGGCGGCTTCGGCGCAGTGTTGGCGATGATGGAGGGGCGATTCGTAATCAGGCGTGGGTGTGGCCAACATGATCAGGCCACCGCCGCCAGTTTCCATTTCCGAGTGGCCGACAGTGCCGTCCGCATTCATGTAGCGCATCTCCGGCCGCTCGCGGAAGCCGAAGGCTTTGGCGAGCCATTCAATGGCGGCGGGTCCGTCTTCGTAAGCGATCATTGGAATTACTGCGGGATAAGCCGACATTCAAGTCTCCTTAAGCCGAAACTACTTGATCCTGCGCGAACGCCCTCTACTTACACGTTTGGAATTTGCCTTCAACCATTTTGCCAGATCGACCACTTGCACCTTCTTGACTGCCACCCGTAAGGTTATTTTTTCCAAGGCAACTGAAGAAGAGTTGATTTGCCAACCGTTTCGAACAAGAAATAATCCTGCGGCCGTGACCCCGGTGCGCTTGTTCCCATCCGCAAAGGGGTGATTGTTGATCAACGAGTCCATGAGCGCAGCTGCTTTGTTGAAAACGCCAGCATACATCTCTTTGCCTTCAAATGTAGCCCGAGGCCTTGCTATTGCCGACTCAAGCAAACCGAGGTCGCGAACTTTATTGCTGCCACCAGTTTCAGCAACTATTCTGGAATGAATGAAAAGAACTTGCTCAACGGTGAGATATTTCACTTCTCGGAGAGCGACTTTAGGGCGGGTTTGTAGCGGTCAATGAAATCATTGACTTGGCGGACAAAATCCCCGTCTAATCCAGCCGCCGCCTGCAAATGCGCCGGGCGGATCACGATCTCGGACTTCGAGCGATCCAATTCAACGGATACGTCTGCGCCATCGACGATCCCCAAAGGCTCTAAGACTTCCTTAGGAAGGGAAACGACCAGGCTATTTCCAGTTTTGAAGATCTTCCTTTGCATCGCGCCTCCAGTAAAAATGTACTTACACTGTAAGTATAACGCAAACCCGGTTGGCGCATCTCAGGCCGCTCGCGGAAGCCGAAGGCCTTCGCCAGCCATTCGATGCGGCGGACCCGTCTTTGTATGCCGTCATGGGATAACCATGGGACATGCGGACACGCAAAATTCGTCTGACCGGGTGGGATTGTAGACAAGAATGATGGCAGCCAAAAAAAACACGTTTCCCAATTATGTCGAACTAAAACCACCGATAGTTTTGCCAGCCCAATTAATAAATTTTTCTTCCTGCCTTAATCTTTTGAAAAGCGGCCACTCCTTAATATCAGTGGAAGTAATCTCGTTACTCTTAAGAGCTTTTTCCAAAGTTGCATACATTTTATCGAATTACCCCTTTAGGACAAACAGTGCTACCTGATACCTTAATGAGGAGGCAGACCAATCGAAAGAATCAAGTAATTTGTTCATTTCCACTTCTTGATTAGTTTCTCTCAAGGCTATTGCACAATTAATTGCTATTGTTCGTTTTGCACCGTCCGCTATGTCGCCAAGTTTTGAGGAAAGCTCACCAAGTCCAAGGACATTTTGAAATTCGCCCTTTTTTAGTTCTTCGTAAAGAATATTGACCATCATTACGTCCGCGATGCGTACTGTATCTTTTTTCCAATGACGCCAGCACATTTGGATTAAATACACACCTACCAGGAGATAACAGTTGATTGCCGCAGCAACATAGTTCTGATCGACCTTTATCTCATTCCCCTCCGTCAAGCCGTTCTTTTGAATAAACTCGCTGGGCGCCAGTTTTAGATATATTCGGTTAATAATCCCGTCATTGTGCACTATTAGATTACGTCTGAGAGAAATTTCAATTATATTTTCGAAATATTTCTTCACAGGCAAAAGTTCAATATTAAGTTTTCGTTGAAAATATTCTAATTGCTCCCGGGAATTTTGATGCATGACATTGTCTGTTTCCCGTTCAATTATTAGCGATTCAGCATCGCGCAAAGAACCGAGCTCTCTGATCTCCGCAAGCTTTACGCTTTGATCGTCTGATAAAGCATTCGGAAAATTATGGTAATAGGCAGAAATTAACTGCGAGATTAGAATCTCGAAGTAACTAACGGCCATTATCAAAGTTCCTCTTCTCAACAAATAACTTTTGGGGGCAGTAAATTCAGATATTGTTTTTTCAAGGTCACTATATTTGATTAGAGCTGATCTGTATTTTTTCTGAAATTCATCACCAGGTTCTTCGTTGTTCTTTGCTTTTAATGCTACTTCTTTTCTCATGTCCGCTAGTTCTTTAGACAATTCATCGAGTCCCGGAATCAGGTCTTGGATTTGCTTATTGGTTTCAGTAT
>JBKJWG010000269.1:0-11385 GCA_046716985.1 Anaerolineales bacterium
GTTGACACCTAAAGAAAGCGCCAAACGCATCATCCGCCATGTGCAGGATGGTTTGGAGCTGGCTGCCAAGTATCACTTGCCCACACGCATCAGCGATTTCATCGCTGAGCATCATGGCACGCTCATCACGCGCTACCAGTACGCCAAGGCACTTGAAGCCGCCGGCGGTGATGAAAAGAAAGTCAACATTGCCGATTATCGTTATCCTGGGCCGCGCCCGCAGTCGCGCGAAACCGCTCTTGTGATGCTGGCCGACGGCTGCGAAGCGCGCACACGCGCCGAGCGCCCCAAGAGCCGCGAAGAGATCCGCGTATTGGTCAAAAGCGTCATCGACAACCGCTTGGCGCAGGGTCAGCTCGACGATACCAACTTGACCATCCAGGATCTCAAAACGATTCTGGAGAGTTTTGTCGCCGGGCTGCGCGGCGTCTATCACCCGCGCTTGATCTATCCCGAGTTGGATGAAAAGACTCTGGGGTCACTGGATGCGCAACCCTCACTCAAGCCTGTAAGCCCCAAACAATGATCTCTTGCAACATCGATCCCAGTTATCAAAAACTAAAACTTAAAGCCCTGCTGGTCTCTGCAGCCAAAGCTGCCCTCCAGCACGAAGGCGCGTCGCTAGATGCTGACCTGACATTAATGATCACAGGCGACGCGAGGCTCCGCAAACTCAACCAGCAGTTCCGCGGCGAAGCCAAGTCCACAGATGTGCTTAGCTTCCCTGCTCAAGAGAAAGATCCAGAAAGCGGTCATCGCTATTTAGGTGACGTGGTCATTTCGCTGCCGCGTGCCCGCGCTCAAGCCAAGGCCGCCGGCCATCCGCTGCAAGCTGAGTTGCAACTCCTCGTTGTCCATGGCATCCTTCATTTGTTGAGTCACGATCATCGCGCGCCGGACGAACGGGCGCGCATGTGGAAAACTCAAGACGCTATTTTGAAAAAACTCGGCCTTTCTATTCGATCTGTGCAAGCCGAAGAACTCCACCCAATATCTTGAAAGCCTTCTATTCTTTTCTGCGCGGGCGGCTGCGTTCTTTCCGCCCAGCTTTTCAAGGCTGGGCGCATGTGTGGCGCACGCAGCCCAATGCTTGGCTGCACGCCGTTATCACCTTGGCCGTCATCGCCGTCTGTTTCTGGGTCGGCCTCAGCCGTACGGATTGGGTGCTGCTCCTGCTCGCTACTGGCCTTGTGTGGGTGGCCGAGTTCCTCAACACCGCCCTCGAAGCCGTGGTGGACTTGGCCAGCCCGCGCCAGCATAGGCTGGCCAAAGCCGCCAAGGACGTGTCCGCTGGCGCGGTCGTCATCGCTGCCCTCATCGCTGTGTTGATCGGTGTGCTGCTTCTCGGCCCACCTCTTCTAGAAAAATTATCGATCACATGGCTGCCCTAGCGTTCGTGGGGACAGTTTATAAACCTGTCCCCGTCTCGTCAATGCGAGGAGGGCAAGGTGTAGCGGCCGCCCCATCGCTGTAAGGCAAGCAGAGTTAAGTACGCGGGCGCAGCCATTTGCCCAGAGCCTGCCCTCGAGCGAAGCGAAGGGTGGCAATCTTGGTTGGAGCACAACGAAGCTATTCATCATCCTCTACCCACGGCAGGTCATAGCAGTACTGCTCTGCCTGCAAGAGTCCATAGCCTTATCGAATCACCTCCAACACGAGCAATCCCTTGACAAACATTAAGCCTTTGCCCACTTGTCATCAATTTTGTGCATTAATTAACCCAAGCGAATTTGTGTCAAATTGTAATGTCAAGTTGTAATACCACGCCCCCGCATCATGATTATTATTACAACTTGGCCAGCTCTAAATCGGAACATTAAAAAGTTGTTGTGACCCACCCCCCCCGCGAAACACAACAACTTTCTCACATTACAATCGGAGTGATATGGCAACTTTTCAATTCGGCACAGTAGGTTCACCCACCACCACCCCCAAAAAACCCGGCGGTAGTCTGGGAGCGGTCTACCATATCAAGGAGCTCGGCCTCGGCGCGCTGGAACTCGGCTGGGTGCAATCGGTGCGCGTCAGCCAAGAAACTTGCGCTGCCATTAAGCATGCCGTCAATGAAACCGGCGTGTTGCTTAGCATCCACGCACCTTACTACATCAACTTGAACACCTCTTTCGAGGAATGGCCCAATGGCCGCAGGCGCTTGATGGATGCCGCTCACTATGGCAACCTGGCGGGCGCGACTGAGATTATCTTCCATCCAGGCGGATATCAGGGCAAACCGCCGGCCGAAGCGATGGAACTCTCCTTAAAGCGTTTGGCGGATTGCGTGGCCGAGCTGCGCCGAAATAAAAACCCGGTCACACTACGTCCCGAAACAATGGGCAAATCCGGCCAGCTCGGCAAGTTGGACGAAACGCTAGAGATGGCCAAGGCCATTAAGGGCGTGCTGCCTTGCCTGGATTTTTCGCATCTGCATGCTCGCGCCGGCGATGGCAGCATGAACAGCTACAAAGAGTGGATAGATGTGTTGGAGCGCTATGCCAAGGCACTCGGCAAAGCCGCACTGCAAAACCTAAGCTGCCACCTTTCCGGGATTGCCTACAGCGAAAAGGGTGAGCGTAACCACGTGATGATGGCTGAATCCGATTTCAAGTTGGAAGAATTGCTCGAGGCACTCAAGGATATGGATTGTGGCGGGCGCATTCTGAGCGAAAGCCCGACCATGGAGCAGGATGCGCTTCTTTACCAAAAGACCTGGGAAAAGCTCGGCGGCAAATGAGCGTGTCCGCAAAACAAAAACGTTTCGACGAGCTGCAATTGCGCATGCGCGCTTGCAGGCTTTGCCTCAAGGCTGGCTACTACGTCGAGCCGCCTGCAGTGACCAAGGGCAAGCTGGGCGCCCGCATCATGACCATTGGCCAGGCGCCTGGCGTCACCGAGGTCAAAGCTGGCCGGCCCTTCAATGCCGGCAGTGGCACGCGCTTATTCAAGTGGTTGGGCGAGGCCGGCATCGACGAGAACTGGTTCCGCAGTACGCAATACATGACTGCGGTGACCAAATGTTTTCCGGGCAAGAATAAATCCGGGGGCGGCGACCGTGCGCCTTCGCCCAAAGAGCAAGCACTATGCCGCCCTTATTTGGAAGAAGAACTGGATTTCATCAAGCCCAAGTTGATCATTCCCATTGGGCGCTTGGCTATCGAAGTTTTTTATCCGAAGGGCACTAAGCTGGAAGATCTGATCGGCAGCGAAATGGAGGCCGACGGCCGCTGGATCGTGCCGCTACCTCATCCCTCGGGCGCCAGCCGCTGGCACCAGATCGCAGAAAATCGGGAGCGAATAGTAGATGCGATCGAATTAATTTCGGCGCACTTTAAACGCTTGTTTCCAGAAAAACTAAGAGCTAACTAGATTTACTCAGATCGTTTCGATAAGTATCGGCAAAGAGAGCGGGGGTGCCACCGGTATGCCAAAAAAGAACTTTGTCAGTTTTCTTGAAAAATCTTTTACGAACCAGATCGATCAGACCCGCTGCGGCGCGCCCGGTGTATACCGGGTCGAGCAGCAAGCCTTCATGTCTGGCGAACAGCGCGATCGCCTCGCGCTCAGGTCCGCCCATGATGGCATACCCTTGGCCGAGATATTCGTCATTGACAAGAATATCTTTTGCGGCGAAGGGATTTTCTTCTCGCAACAATGCAACTGTTTCGCCGGCCAGCTCCGCAACGCGTTCCTGCAATGTGCTGGCGCGCTTATCCACGCTGATGCCCAGAATGCGGCCCTTGTATCCCAGTAAATAGGCCCCGGCCACCAAGCCAGCCTGCGTGCCACCTGAAGAGCTGGCGAACACGATCCAGTCTGGCGGATTGCCTTGCGCGAGCAACTCTTCCAACGCATACGCATAAGCCGCCGCGCCGATCGGATTGGAGCCGCCGTACGGAATTAGATAGGGATTGCGCCCGGCGGCTTTCGTTTCTTCGAAGATGGCGCGCAGATCGTTATCGCGCTTTTCTTTGCTGGTCCAGAGGATTTTTGCGCCGAACAAACCGTCAAGAAACAAGTTGGCCGAAGCCGTTTCTGGCTGCTCGCCAACTAGGATAAGAATACAGCCCATGCCCAAACGCGCTGCGGCCGCCGCAGTCTGCCGGCAATGGTTCGATTGAATGGCGCCGGCAGTGATCAGCGTGTCAGCGCCTTCGGCTTGTGCTGCGGCGCACAGCAACTCCAGCTTGCGGGTCTTGTTGCCGCCCAAGGCCAGCCCAGTTTGGTCGTCGCGCTTGACGAACAGCGCCGGCCCGGCCAAATGCGCGCTCAAGCGCGGCAGCGGCTCGACGGGTGTCGGTAATTGTGCGAGCCGCACGCGGGGCAGTTGCTTCATCCCGGTTCTCCGGCCAGAACCTGGCGGCGAGTGCTGCGACGGCCGCGCCAGCGCATGGCCGCCACAAGGCGTGGCAGCACTTGGGTATAAAGACGATAGGTAATGGGTTTCAAGGGCAGGTCCCATGCGCCAATTGTGCGAGCTTCATAGGCGCCCAAGCCCTGCTTGAAGCGATACACACCCCACATGGGGTCGCTCTCATTGAATTCATCGGGTGCGCCCCACAGGTCATAGGTTTCGCAGCCGGCAGCCTGGCTGGTTTTGATCGCCTCCCATTGCAGCAAATAATTCGGCATCCAATCGCGATAAAGATCGCGCGACATGCCGTAGAGATACCAGGATTGTTTGCCGAACACAAACAGCATCAGCCCGGCCACAGCCTGGCCTTCGACTTCAGCAATGAGCGGGGTCAGCATGCCGGCCTCGTAGAAGCGATCCCACACTTCGCGGTAATAGGCCTCGCTACGGATGACGAAGCCGTCGCGCACGGAAGTCTCGGCATACATTTTGAAGAGGTCAGGGAAATCGGCGGGCGCACCGCGGCGCACTTTGACGCCTTTGCGTTCCGCCAGGCGCAGGTTGTAGCGTGCCTTTTGCTTCATGGCTGCCAGCAATTGTTCTTCGGTCTTGCGCACGTTTATCAGCATGGTGTTACGCATTTGCACTTGCTCATTAGAAAAGCGCCAGCCCGCCGACTTGAGCTCGGAGACGAATTCTGCGGCCACAGGATTTTCGCGAGCGTCGGGGTCGCCAGGCAAGCCATGACCATAGGCGAGATCAGGGTCGATCTTGATGAAGAAAGCGCCCTCAGCACGGGCAAAATCGCGCAGATCATTCAGCACCCGACTGCGCAATTCTTGATCGCCCCAATCTTTGAACAGCGGCCCTTTGGGAATGTACAGCATGCAAACGCTGCGGCCGGGAATAGGCAGGGTGATGCTGCGCTGCAGAATTTGGGCGGCGGCAACAAGCTCGCCATTTTCATCTCGCCAGGTCTTGCGGTGCGCGAACCAACCGAACGGCTCTTTAGCTTTGGCCCACTCGGCCGTCTGCAACAGATGCGGGCGCGCAAGCTGAGAGATGAGACCATTCCAATCTTGATCTGACATCAGGTTTGGTTGCAATTTACGTAATGGAAGTGAAATCAGGTGGGGGTGCAGCACCGATCTCTGAGCCGGGCAAGACCTTGCTCAGCTCTTTGAGGATACCTTTGGTATCGCCTTTTTCGGCCAGGGCGACCAATTTTTGCACTTCGTTTTGCAGCTTTTTCTTGGTAAGGCGCTCGGGCTCGATCACGCGGCGGATATCCGGATGCTCGGTCTTCAAATACTCCGCGCCGGCTTCCCAAAGCTGCTCGCTCAATTTTTCGCCGGGACGCAGCCCGCTGAATTCAATTTGGATATCCTCGCCGGGCTCAAGCCCAGACAAACGCACTAAGTCTTCAGCTAGATCCACAATGCGCACAGGCTCTCCCATGTCGAGCATATAAACTTTGCCTTTGCCATCGAATGTGGAAGCTTGTAGCACCAAATGCACGGCTTCGGGAATGGTCATGAAATAACGTTCCATTTCAGGGTGGGTAACTGTGATCGGCCCGCCCGATGCGATCTGCTGCTTGAACAGCGGCACCACGCTGCCGCGGCTGCCCAGCACGTTGCCGAAGCGCACTACCGAAAAGGCCTTGCGCGAGCGTTCGGCGGCATCCAGCACGATCCATTCGGCGATGCGTTTGGTGGCGCCCATTACGCTGGAGGGATGCACCGCTTTATCCGTGGAGATCATCACCAGGCGTTTTACGCCCAAAATGTTCGCGGCGGTCACTACGTTGTGCGTGCCGAGGATATTGTTCGTCACAGCCTCGGGAACATTGGCTTCCATCAACGGCACGTGCTTATGGGCGGCTGTGTGAAAGATGACGTCCGGCTTGGCCGATTTGAGCAGTTGCTCGATGCGCTTGGCCTCGCGAATATCGGCGATAACGGGCTGGACATCCAAGTTAGGATAATCACTTCGTAGTTCGATCAAGATCTCAAAAATGCTGTTTTCGCCATGCCCAAGCAAGGTGAGCTGGGCTGGTTCCCAACGAGCGATCTGGCGGCAAAGCTCGCTGGCGATCGAGCCGCCCGCGCCCGTGACCAGCACGCGTATGCCGCGCAGGCTGCTGCCGACCCGCTGGCGATCGATCTGGGTTGGCTGGCGGCGCAGCAGATCGGTGATGTCGACTTCGCGCAAGCGGCTCACGCTGACCTTGCCGCCGATCAATTCGTAGATTCCCGGCATGGTGCGGAAGGCTATGCCAGCCTGGCGGCTGAGCTCGGTCACCTTGCGCAACACCGAGCCTGGCGCACTGGGAATGGCCATGATGATTTCTTCGGCGTAGAGCAATTTGACTTGTGAGCCGAGATCGTCGAGTTTGCCCACCACGGGCACGCCGTGCAGCCGCTGCCCCTGCTTTTCGCTGTCGTCGTCCAGGAGGGCAACCGGCGTTAATCCGAGCTGCGGGTTCTTTTGCAACTCGCGTACGACCAATGCACCAGCATCGCCGGCGCCGAGGATCAAGGCGCGGCGCAAGGTAGAGCCGCTGGCTTGTTCGATGGCCTTCTTGTTCTCGGCCAGCAGGCGCAAGCCGAAGCGCAGCCCGCCAACGGCTGCCAGCGAAAGCAGCCAGTCGATTGGGAGCAGCGATTGGGCTAAGCGATTGAAAACATGCAAATTGAAAAGCACCAGGACAACTGCCGTCACGAGGATGGAGGCAACGCTGACTGCTTTGATGATCAGCTTCATTTCTTCCATGCTGGCATAGGCCCAGACGCGCTGGTACAAGCCAAACTGGCGATAAACAAGCGGTTTGATGATTAGTGCAACTAATAGAATCCAAAAGAAGGTGGGCAGGTAATCTAGAAAGAACTGTTCGAGGTTGAGGCGTAAGATGAAACTACCCAACACAGAAGCTACGATCAGTGCCAGGTCGGCATAGAACAACTTGCTCCCGCGCGGCCAGCGGCGGGGTTTCATGATTGCCAGGCCTCCACGCAACGTTTTAGCCCTTCCTGAAGCGATACCAGGGCGCGGAAGCCGAGGGCTTCAGACGCAGCGCTCGGATCTCCAAGGGAGCGGGGCACATCCCCTAAACGCGCCTCTGCGAATTTTGCCTTCGGTGTTTTTGGAAAGAGCGAGCAGAGGGTGTCCAGCAAATCGAGCAGGCTGCTTTCAGCGCATGAACAAATATTGAAGACGCGCCCAGCGGCGTCGTTCGCTTCAGCGGCCAACAAGTTGGCGCGCACCACGTCCTCGACGAAGATGAAGTCTCGGGTTTGGCGGCCGTCACCGAACACAATAGGCGACTGTCCGCTATGTAGAGCCTCGATGAATTTAGGAATGACCGCGGCGTAAGCAGAGCGCGGCGATTGGCGCGGGCCATACACATTGAAATAGCGCAGTGCCACTACCGGCAATTTGTAAGCCCCACTATAAAGTTGCGCCAAGGTTTCGTTGAATAGTTTGGAGGCTGCATAGGGGGATAGACATTCCGCGGGGGCGCTTTCGCGCAAGGGTATGTCTTGGCTGGCTCCATATACAGCCGCGCTGGAAGCGAGCACGACGCGTTTGCAGCCTGCCTGGCGCGCAGCTTCCAGCAATTCGATTGTCCCTTGCACATTGACCTGATAGCAGAGGCGCGGGTTCTCGATTGATTCAGGCACGGAGATGAACGCGGCCTCATGAAAAACAAACTCGACGTTCTTGATTGCCTTATTCAAATGGAGCGGTTCGAGCAGGTCCCCCTCAATGAGTTCGATCTCCTTTTCAATCCCTGCTAAATTTTCACGCGTGCCCGTAGAAAAATTGTCCAGCACGCGCACCTGGTCGCCGCGCCCAACCAGCGCGCGGGCAAGGTGCGAGCCGATAAAACCGGCGCCGCCGGTGACCAGTACGCGCGCCATCAGCGCCCCCGAAAGCCGAATACGGTGGCGATGGTGCGCAAAATAATGATCAAATCCAAAATGGGGCCGCGACGCTTGATGTAGTACAGATCGTATTCAAGCTTGACGCTCATCTCTTCAATAGTGGCGGCATACCCAAAGTTCACCTGTGACCAACCGGTGATGCCTGGTTTATCCATCAGGCGGGCGCGGTAAAAAGGAATTTGTTCTTCAAAATGGCGCATCAACTCAGGGCGTTCGGGACGTGGCCCCACCAGGGACATATCGCCGCGCAGTACGTTAATGAATTGCGGCCATTCATCCAGGCGGGTCTTGCGCAAAAAGCGACCGACGCGCGTGCTGCGTTTGTCGTCTTCTTTAGCCAATTGCGGACCGCTGTCTTTTTCGGCATCCACACGCATGGTGCGGAATTTAATGATGTTGTATGGCTTGCCGCTTTTGCCAGCACGCGTCTGCGAGAAGATAATCGGGCGGCCAGAGTCCAAGAAGATCAGCAGGGAAATCAGAGGGGTTAGTATGATCAAGATAGCTACACCTAATAAACCACCAACAATGTCAAATAAACGCTTGCCGGCTTGATAGAAACGGTTGGCGCGTGCGTCGTCCACAAAGGAACGCAGCAACCAGTCGGCCTCGAGATAATGCACAGGCACGCGCCCGAGCAGTTCTTCGTAGGCAACAGGCATGCGCACGATCTCCGCGCCGTTCTCCTGAGCTTCCAGCAACACACGGAAAGTATCTTCGTTCATCGTGCCGGAAATAGCTACAAGTACATCCGAAACCCCTTGCTCTTCAATTAATGATTTAAGCAAAGATCCTTCGCCTAAAACTGGATGCCCTTCGATCTTTTTGCCCTTTTTATTAAGGTCGTCATCCAAAAGTCCCAATATCTGATAAGGGGCGGGCTTGATGGCGTTGATCACGCGTAATAGCGCCACTCCGGCATTGCCCGCGCCTAGAAGCACGGCGCGGCGAGTGAACTGCGGCGAGGTGAAGATGCGGATGTAAAAAAGCCGCCACATCGTTGTCAACGCAAGAGCGGTGATGGCGAAGATTGCTACCCCGCGGCGGGGCAGGGAGCCTGGCGAGGCGGCGAAGTAGTAAATAATATAGATGCTCATGCCAAGTGCGGCTGCCACGATCAAACTGTTGCGCGTTTGGCTCCAGCTCGAGGCGCGATGCGGGTCATAGGTCTCGAGTAAGAGTAGTACCCAGATCAGGGGCATCAGATAAAACCAGGTGGGCGGGCGCTGCTGAAGGAACTGCAGCACTTCGGCTGCGTTGCTGGTGCCGAGGCCGCGTGCCCAAAAATATAGCGCGATAGCCAAAGCAATGCCGGCCATTAGCAGGTCGCCAAGAATCAATAAGACGCGGCGCTCGCTAACGCCTAAGCGCCAAATGCTGGCGCTTTCGAGTCGTTTGGTGTCAGCCATTCGTTTTAGATCGTTGCTTTGCCTACCCGCGAGGAAACCAAGCTCCACAAGAAAGCGGTTCCCCAGGCAAGGTGCATTGTCATCATAGCAAGTGGAATGCCAACTACTAAAGAAATCTGCTTGTGTTCAGCGGCTTTCCCCAACGCCGCGCCGATCAGCAGTGCAGCGTATATTACCATTTCGGCTAAGAAAACCCACCCCAGCCAGGGGAAGGCGAGCGCTGGCAGAGGCAATGTCAACAGAGATAGTACAAACAACGGGGGAATCGCCTGGCGGGCACGCAAAGTCTTGGGATAGCGGCGCAGCATCTGCAGCTTCCAGTATCCGTAGCGAGCATACTGACGCGCGAGGGAACCTAGGTCCGGACGAGCGTAATAAGCAGACTTAATTGCCGGATCCAACCATACGCGGCCGCCTGCGGCGCGGATGCGGGCGTTGAATTCGTAGTCTTCGTTGGCCTGCAAGCTCTCGTCGAAGCCACCGATCTTGTCGATCAGCGAACGCTTGAAAGCGCCAAAGGGTACGGTATCGACCTCGGCGGCTTTGTCGGTGAAGCGATAGAGTGCGTCGCCGACCCCCAGCGGATGCGCCGCGGCCAGAGCTATCGAGTTGGCCATCCAGCCTTTTCCACCCTGCCGAATCTCCCATACGCCGCCCACATTCCAGCCTTTGCCGGCTTGCAATGCCTCCACGCTGCGGCTTACGTAATCAGGCCGCGGCACGCAATGGGCGTCTAAGCGTAGGATGATCTCATCCTGGGCGGCCACAATGGCCAGGTTTAGTCCCGTCGGTATCTTGCGGCTAGGGTTGTCGACAATACGAATCTTCAAATCGGGTTGCTTTTTCTGGAATTCGGCAATGCGGGCGCGGGTCGCGTCGGTGGACATGCCGTCCGCCAAGATCACATCAAGATCTTGGCGCGAAAAACTTTGTGCGTAGATCGCTTCCAAGAGTAGGGTGATAGTTTCTTGCTCGTTAAAAACGGGAACGATTACGCTTACGGTCGGCATAGGACGTTCTTATCGTTTTCCTTTGCCGTCAGATTCTAGAGGCAAATAGACAACGAAGCGACTGCCTTTGCCCACTTCGCTTTCGAGCTCGATGCGGCCGCCATGGGCCAGCACGATCTGCTGGGCGATTGAGAGTCCAAGACCGGCTCCGCGACCTTGGCCGCTGCGCCGCGATTTATCTGCCTGGTAGAAGCGCTCGAAAACGCGCTTGGCTTCGGCAGCCGAGATGCCAGGCCCATCATCGCTCACCTCGGCCTCGGCGAAGCCATTGGCTTGCCGAGCGCTCAGTTGCACATGTCCACCTTTAGGTGTGTGCTGCAAGGCGTTGTCGACCAAATTAGAAAAAACTTGCACTAGGCGATCGTAATCGCCTTGCAAATTCGGTAAGGCTTCGCTCTTCACTTGCAGATCAATTTTGGCAGCCTGCGCTTGCGGCTTCAGTTTTTCGGCAACGCTTTGCAAAAGAGCGGGCAGATCGATTTTTTGTTGCTCGAGCTTGAGGCCGCCAGCATCGAGACGCGCTAATTCAAGCAACTCAAGCACCAGCCGGTGCATGCGTCCGGCCTCATCATAGATCACCTGGGTAGATTGCTTGAGTGTTTCGCCGCCCTTGGCTGTGCCGTCCAAGATGGCCTGGGCGAAACCCTGGATCGAAGTCAACGGTGTACGCA
>JBKJWG010000270.1:0-2698 GCA_046716985.1 Anaerolineales bacterium
CCGCTTTTTGTTTAAGTTTCTTCTCGACTAATGGCCCTTGCCGTTGCCGTTCTTATGCCCTTTGCCATTGCCCCCGCTGTTGCCATGCTCGCCACTGTGCCCATTTCCGCCGCTGTTTCCGGGACCCTCGCTCGTGGTCGTTGTGGTTGTGACGGTTTCGTCTTCACCTGCCGCAGCCAACGTGTGGCGAATTTGGCCCCAGCCCATCGTCTTGCGCATCTCGAGGACCTGATCGGTGGGCACGCCAAACTCTTCGCTAAAGCTCAGCGCCATGTTTACGCCGCCAACGCCCAGCCCGCCGCAGAACCAATCCAGCAGGGTGGTGTATTCGGCCTCATGGGCCGTAGCTACCTTTTCCAATGCGGGGTGCATTTGATCGGGATTGGAGCAATAGAAGCCGGTGTTGAACTTGTCGTCTTCTCCGCCCAACGCGTCGCCAGGGGTGATGCTGCTGGCGGTGAGGGTAGTATCGGTCAGGTTACCGACCGCTGTCACCGTATCGCCTAATTCCAGCGCGCTGCAGTCGAAGCCTACGGGCGGCACAACGGTATAAGTTGTGCCATCTTCACCGAGGATGGTCATACTGCAGGTGAGTGGGTCAATGGATTGAATCGTTCCTACAATGGTGGTATCGGGCGGAAGCACAGTGACTGCGGTGGCGGCGATTGCGCCAAGGTCCTCCGCACCGGCCACGTCTACATTGCTGCCCACCAAGATGCTGGTCCAATCGAAACCAACTGGGGGGGTCACTGTATAGACGGTTAAGTCTGCCGCGACCATTGTGAAGGTGCCACCCACCTCATCGATGCTTTGCACGGCGCCCTGCACAGTGACATCCGCGGCAAATGCCGGGTTCACGGTGAACAGCACCAGAATGAAGGCCAGCGATACTGCAAAGAGTCTCTTTGTCATTTTCTTTCTCCTGATAAATTGTTAAGTTGATCCATTCTACGGCTCCCGAGAT
The DNA here is from genome assembly GCA_046716985.1 of Anaerolineales bacterium. Classification (GTDB taxonomy): domain Bacteria; phylum Chloroflexota; class Anaerolineae; order Anaerolineales; family UBA11579; genus JAMCZK01. The sequence continues at coordinate 965 of JBKJWG010000270.1, forward strand.
GGTTTGTGACATTTGTTGCAGGGTAATAGGTACTAGTGTTTGACTTACAGGATTGTCAGCAACTCCAACGCCAACGCGAACAGTTTCACCGTTCGCAAGCTCACCGTTCGCAACTGATCCCTGCACCTAAGGCAACTTGGATGTTGCGTCGCCTTGCGCAGCCGGGCAAAGCGAACAGATTCACCGTTCGCTACAACGCCAACGCGAACAGTTTCATCGTTCGCAACATCACTCGCAACAGCGCTAAAATCCCAGCGCCGAACCGAAGAAACGCTGCAACAGGTACACAATGATCGGCAGCAGCATCGGCGCCAGCAAGTTACGCAGCGTCTCCGGCTGCCACGGCCATGTAGGGATCTTTTGCAAGATCTCCTGTTCGTTCTTCAGCGTCGCCACGCTGGCTTGCATGCGCGCTACCGAGGCATAGGCTTTCTTGCTCACCGCCTTGTGCACGTCGTTATAGACACCCTGGATATCTTTGTTCAACTCGCTGAGCAGGCGCTCTTTGGCGCGGCGCAAACGTTGATTGATACCGACCAGTTGGGCAAGGAATAATAGAAATACCACGGTGTTGATTATGATTTGCCAAAGCAAGCCTAAGGGGGTGAAGAGAAGAGAAGGTAACGAGACGATCTGCAGTAGATACGTTCCCAGCAATAAGGTAATGATGCTCGTAACCGCGTAGCGCGAGAGCGCGTAGAGGGGAGACTGATTGAAGAGGTCCACCTCTATTTCGCGATAGAAGCGCCTGGTCAACAGCGATTGACGCACAATGCGCGCTACGTGAAGGAATAGAAAGCTGCCGCCCAGCACGGAACTGAAAAGGCTTAGGTCAAGCACCACTTGGGCGGACGCTGGCATAATCGGAACCAGCACGTTCAGATTAGCGAAATAACCGATCACGCCGCCAACAATAAAAATGGTTGTGCCCCAGAAAGGCGATAGCGAAACAAAATCAGCTAGGAGAGCTTCGATCTGCGCCGGACGTAGCCCGCGGCCCTTGAAGAAATCGTAGATGGACGGCCGTGCTCGCAAAGTGAGGAAATGCCATAGCCCCGGCAGCATGACAAGGTAAAAACCCATCGTCGCCAGGATAAGATCAAACTTCCCGGCAGAAACCACGCCGCGGCTCCACGCAATGAAGTGTGTGATGATGGCCGTGCCCAGTACGATGAGCGCTGCCAGGGTCAACGGGCGCACCGGCAGGCGTTCGAGGAAGGCGAAGAAGCGGTAAAGCCAACGCGGGTTATAGACTGGCAGTGCGTCTTTGGGCATGTGTATCTAAAACCCGAGCGCCGAACCGAAGAAACGCTGCAACAGGTACACAATGATCGGCAGCAGCATGGGCGCAAGCAGGTTGCGCAGCGTTTCCGGCTGCCAGGGCCAGGTGGGGATCTTTTGAATGATCTCCTGTTCGCTCTTGAAAGTTTGCACGCTGGCCTGCATTCGTCCCACCGCGGCATAGGCTCTCTTTTGCGCGGCTTTGTGCACGTCGTTATATACTCTTTCAAGATCTCCGCTCAATTCGGTCAATAAGCGTTGCTTGGCCCGCTTCATACGCTTGTTCACTTCCAGCAGTTGCCCGAGGAAGAAAAAGAGGAAGGCGCCGCTCAACACGATCTGGTAGATGATGCCAAAACTCGAGAAAAGAAAAGAAGGAAAAGCGATGAGCTGCAGCAAATAGGTCCCTACCAGCAGGGAAATAATGCTGGCCACTGAATAGCTGGATAATGC
>JBKJWG010000271.1:0-3891 GCA_046716985.1 Anaerolineales bacterium
CTCCGCCCGGTGTGGACGCGCTCGTCTGCAGAAGCCGTGGTGAGATGCTGCCGATGGGGGAATCCAAAACTGCTTCCACGTGTTCTCCTGCAAAATAGACATTAAAAGTAGGCGCTGGCTGGTTTGATGAAAACGGAGCAGTAACAGAGCTGACTACCCAACAACCGTGACAAGAAAATCATATGTTTGACCAACACATAGTTTTATTTTCGATGGGTCAACCTACATCTCATAATGGTCATTAGGGTTTTGAGCAAGCGGCGTTTGCGATAACGGGGCAGCTTGGCCGATGCTGCCCAGCGTCAGCGCCGTCAAGAGCACTGCGGAAAAGATGGTCGGAAATCCCCCTCTACGTATCGGGCGAACTTGTTTTTGCTTCATGGATCTCCTTCGCTCAGGCGAACATAGATATCCACCGCTAAAAAACTTGTAGGTCAGTATACAACGGTTTCGTCTGCCTTACGTAGCCTTCTTTGAAGTGGATACACGTCGGCGCAGTAGCGGTTCGCGGATCGCTTTGGCATCCAGTTTACTGGCGCCGAGAAATTTCACGAAGCGTGCAAAACCGCGCGCCAAGGCCTCGGCAAACTCCTCATTCTTGTCGTGAGCCTTATCTTCAAGCCACAAGCCCAATATCACAAAAGTGTTCGTAGTCCGGTCCAGCTTGCTGTGGAAACGTGCCACCAACCTATCGCCCCACAAGATAGGTATCACATAATAGCTGAACTCGTAACTTCCAAATCCGCCATTCCAGCTGAGCATCCCGCTTTCGCTTGCGCCTGGATCCACGCTTGGCCTGATGATAGCTGTCCAGAAAGGCAGTCAGGCTGCCTGCGGTCTGGGAAACCCTGGGCCCAACGGATGACTGTGCGGCGGGAGATTTCCAGTCGCTGGCAATACGAGTCTTGGGGACTCCAGCTTCAACTAGCTCCCATGGATCTGCTATTTAGTGGATTTTTCAGAAGATTAGATTGAGAAACGCGACTTTCCTAGCTTAAAAGTTGGCTGCAGATTTGGTGCAATTGGTGTAGAAATTGTGGAAACAGTACATTCTGTAGAAGCTTTTTTACCCGTAAAATTGCCTTTTACTATCGTTTACGGTGGGTCGGGCAAGGACTCATAAGCCCTTGGCCGTGAGTTCGAATCTCACCCTCGCCACTATTTAACCCGTAAATCGGGCAATTATTTTTTTTAGGATTCAACTCTCTCGCTTTATTTAATGGTTCAAAGACTCGCTTCGATCCAAGATACAACACTTCCAGAGCCAGGCGGTATTTCACTAAGCGTATTGGGGAGGGAGGGCAATGCAGCCACTATTAGGGAACCTGCGAAGGCAATTAATAGACTTGTTACACAATCTCCTTGATTGTTCAACTTGGGCCTGAGGGGAAGAGCCTGGAGATTTTCTAAAAACCAAAGAGGGTACCGAAATATCTCTGCATTAAATATACAAGGATAGGAAGCGTCAACGGAGTAAGCAAGTTGCGCAATGTATCTGCTTGCCAGGGCCAGGTTTGCAGCTTCTGCAGAACTTCACGCTGCTCCTTAAGTGCAGAGACTGCGTTGCGTAGCTCTGCGAGTCCGGCGAAATTCTTGGTATTCGCTAAGGTATGCAGCCTAGAATTGATTATTTTCTGATCCTCACCAATCCTGGCTAGCAAAAGCTCTTTTTCCTTGCGCATAATCTGATTGACATTAGCCAGTGGTGCAAAGAAAAAGATCAATGAAGAACCAACAATCAACATTTGGTTCATGACGTTAGCCGGAGTGAAAAGCGAATCAGGCGGAGTGGTGGTTAATAACGTGATGTAATTTAGTAGTAGCCAGGCGATGCTGCCTTGTGAAGCGTAGCGTGATAGGGCGTATACAGGGTTGGGATTGAAGATGTCCACACTGATCTCGCGAAAAAGGCGGGGTATCAAGAAGGCCTGCCGTAAAATGCGATACAACAACATCACCGCCAGCCCACCAACCAGATGATAATTGATTCGCCCCCAAATAGGCAAAACCAGGCCGAGGAGGGGTTGGTTCTTAATTTCGATGGGGAAACTAAAATAACTATACAGTAAGCCAACAAGGAAAGCTAAATTAGCAGTCCGGGGGGAAAGCGAAATGAAATCTGCCAGCTTTGTTTCAAACTCGGACGGGCCGGTGCCACGGTTCTTGAAGAAATCATTCAGAGCAAGTCGGGCGCGCCGATCTAGGAAAATCCAGAGGGTTGGGTAGCTGACAGTAGGAATAATGGCGATTGCCAGATAGCTGTTGAATTCTCCCACTGGCACGAGCCCCTGTCGCCAGGCGTCCAGGTGCATAGCCAGGCCGCCAATCAAAATGATCGAAAGGCCAAGAATCCAAACGGGAATTGGCAGGCCTTCAAGGAAGGCAAAGAAGCGATAAAACCAGCGGGGAGTATAGACCGGCGCTTTACGTCCAGGCATGGGAAGATTATAAAGGGAAAAAGAAATGGGGATAAAACGTATTCACGCGCGGACATAATCAAGGAGTTTTTAACTGTTAAAGTGTAATGTGTCCATGGGTTGAATTCTCATCCATATAGGCACAGATTTCGGGGTGGAGGAATAAAGAATATTGATTATTCTGTTTCTAACCTGTTTGCACCAAAACTGCACCAAAGGGCAGGCGACTCGGTAGTAAAATCAAGGAGTTTGTGCAACCGCTTATTGGATACGATCACGTGCTCCACATTCGGCGATTATTATTTGTGGATGTGCGCATCGCGGAGCTGGTGAGCAAGCCGGTTTAAATCCGCTCTCTCGCGACAAGCAGGGGAGATTGCCATATCGACGTATTTATGGGCAAAATACTAAATCACTTAAGACCTAATAGCGAGCCAAAGAAACGCTGCACCAAATAAACAATCACCGGCAGCAGCATAGGGACCAGCAAGTTGCGCACGGTATCTGTTTGCCAGGGCCAAGAGGGCATCTTCCTGACTATGTCCTGCTGATCTTTGAGGGCGGCTAGAGTGCCGCGCATTTTGTCAACGCTTGAGAAATTCCGTTTGCCCACGGCGAGGTGAATGCGATGATAAGTATCTTGCAGGTCCTTACCCAACTCAGTTAGCAGGCGCTCCTTTGCGCGGCGCATACGCTGGTTAATACCCAGCAGCTGTGTGAAGAAAAAGAGCAGCAGAAGGCTGGTCACCAAGAATAGACTAATCAAGTCTAAGGCAGTGAGGAAAAGGGAGGGTGAGACTTGCAGAAAGCCGCTGTACATCACCAGGAAAATGGTGATGAGGCTTGTGACGCCGTAGCGAGAAAGGGCGAAGATAGGGACGGGGTTGAAGATATTCACATCCGTTTCTCGGTAAAGGCGGCGCATGAGGACGGCCTGGCGCAGGACGCGAAGTATCATAATGGCTAAGAATCCAGAGCTGATCATATAGTTGAGCAAAATCCAACCGGTCAGAAACTGATCGGAAATTTGCAGCAGAGGGGCAGTGTATTGATAATAGCTGGAGTAGCCGCTCAGGGACCCCGATAGGAAGACGAGCGTACCCCACAGCGGTGGCAGAGAGACGAAATCGGCCAGGATGGCTTCAATCTGGGCTGGGTTCTTCCCGCGTCCTATGAAAAAATCCTGAATGGCCGATCGGGCGCGCAGAGTAAGGAAATGCCAAGGGCCAAGGGCGAAAACAAAGAGCCACCCCACGGAAATCAGCGGGACGCTGACTGCGCCGAAGGGGAGGATGGACTGGCTCCAGGCCGCCCAATGTAGGACGGTGGCGCTAACCAGGATGTAGAGCACGCCCAGCAACCAACTGGGGATTGGCAGGCGCTCGATGAAGGCGAAGAAGCGGTAAAGCCAGGTAGGAGTGTAAGCTGGGACTTCGTGGGTGATCACGGTGGGGATTATACGGCTATTTTTGAT
>JBKJWG010000272.1:0-2944 GCA_046716985.1 Anaerolineales bacterium
GAATTAATATTGCAAAAAGCCGGTTTTGAAATCCCTGAAATTGCAAATCTTTTAGATAGAAAGTATGACACCGTACTTAAGGCTATTTCAAGGGCAAAGAAGGGCGCAAAAGGCTAATGAACCGCAATGATGCAGAAACAAAGGCGATCGTTACAAAGCTTGATGAATTCAAAATTCTGCTAGAACAAGTTGTTGCAATTAATCTGTACGCCAATGGGGCAACTCAGGACGAAATAGTTGAGAATATGCATATTAGCAAAACCAAAGTTAACGCATATGTCAAGGGAATGAAAGTTGCCAAACAGAAATGAGCTCATCCCTTAAACCCGAAGTCTTGGAATTCCTGAAGAAAAAAACTGGACTTGCTGAAAAGACACTTCGCAATAGTATTACTAAGCTGCGAAGCAAGAGCCCAGGCGTAACGATTAATGGCGCAGCGCACATGCTGGCTCTTCAACATAACACTAGCCTTCTTGGAAAACTTAGCGACGAAGATAAAGCGTCACTTCCAAATCTTGAACTTGATCGGTCAAAGGTAAAACTGCCACCAGCCAAACCGCGAATCAAAGAGAAGATACTAAACATTTTAGTTTATGACACCGACGACCCATTTATTAAAGGACATATAGCCGAGGTTAATCGAGCGTTTACGTATGGCTGTTTTACATCAGTAAACATATTGGCGCGCAAGGTGATCGAAAATTTAATTATCGATATTTTGGCCGCAAAATATCCTCCTAGTTCCAAGGACAATAAAGAAAAGTATTACGACACAGCCAAACGACGCAACAAGGATTTCAGCGCAATACTACAAAACTTGAAGGACAGTCGCCATGACTTTGAACCTAAAAAAGCAAAGATGATTCAAAGATTGTATGACAAAGCGAAAGCTTTTAAGGATGAGGCAAATGACAAGGTTCATTCGTGGTATTACTTAGTTCAAAGACGCAAGGAGATTGAGGATATTGAAATTCAATTCATGATAGATTTAATAAAGGGAATACAAAGTTGATACGCATGGAGTAAAAAATGACTAAAAAAGCAACCGAAAATCTAATCACGCTTGAAACCCTTATGCTCGGATACCTGTGTGTTAGGGATATTGAAGAGGTTAAAGAAAAAGTGACCACGCTCGATAGATTCGACTTACCCGACGCCGCAATAAGCCAAATCGTTGGAAAAAATGTTCAAGCCGTCAGAGACGCTCGACGGTCTCCAAAGAAACAGAGGTAGCATGGCAAAATCCACGTCAGTAGAAAATCAAACTCTTGAAAAGCTGGACCAGATTTTAAAGGTGCTGGCTTTGCAAATTGTTATAGAACAGGAAAGCATTTCTGAAGGTGTCAGATTGTTAACAATTGCTGGAATCGACAATAAAACTATTGCCCATGTCCTGAATACAACGGAAGGAACCGTCAGGGCTATTTCTTCCAATCTAAAGAAGAGGAGATAGAAATGGCGGATTTTGATCGAATTGAAAAACTACTTTCATTGATTTTGCTGAATCAGATTAAGGACAGAAACATGGAGGAAAAGGCCTTAACTTTGAGCTTGGCGGGTTTTTCAAATTTGGAAATCGCCAACCTGCTCGAGACTACAACGGGAACAATAGCGGTCAGATTGTCTGAAGCTAAGAAATCAAAGAAAAAACCAAAGTAAACATGCCCTAACATGCCCTAATATGCCCGCCGTTGATTTCCGGACGCAGAATTTTGATATCGCAAACATAACGAGGTCTGGAAAATTTCTAGGACGTCGTTATTACTGGCGCCTCCATCTTATCGAAAATGCAATGCGGATATTGCTAAATACGGTGCTTACAACTCAATTACAAACCAAAGATTGGTTTTTAATAGTTGCAGACGACACAATCCGCGGTAAGGTTAATTATGTAAAAAATGATTATTCATCTTACCCTGCACACAATTCTCCGGGCGGGCATGAAATTTACTACTTATTTTTACCGGATCTTACAAAGATTTTGACTTTGAACAGCCACCATTTCGTAACGTTAATTCCCGCAATCGATGGATGGATAGCTCAACTTGAGAGTATTCGATTGCCTAGAAACCTTGTTGGTCACATGAATTGGCCAAACGCTCACGATTTGGTGTTAATAGAGCAAACTTATCTGGATATAAAAAGACTTATAAGACACCTCCAACGAGCAGGGGTGATTATGCAGGTTCCAACATAAGCCGCCCTATATCACCTCGTTTTTACGCGAATCCAACGATTCTCTAACGCTTTTCTTGCACCATGAGGTAAGCCATCTTATATAATCTTCGTCTATCCCTTACAAGAAGGGCTGCTATCTATGATGAGATTTGATCGCTTTACCGAACGCGCCCAGGAAGCTGCGCAACGCGCCGCCGAGATCATCCAGCGCTACGGGCACAACCAAATTGACACTGAACATATCCTGCTGGCGCTGATCGAACAGCCTGAAGGCGTGATAGGCCAGTTGCTTGAACTCCTCAAGGTCGACGGCAACTCGCTTAAAGAGCGCCTCGATTACATCCTGCGCACCAGCCCTAAGGCCAACATCTTCGGCGGCGGCGCCGGGCAGATCTTTATCACCCCGCGGGTCAAGCGCATCGTGGATATTGCCAACGAAGAGGCCAATCGTCTCAAAGACGAATATATTTCCACAGAGCACATCTTCCTCGCCATCCTCAACGAGCGCAGCACGCCTGCCGCCCGTTTACTCGAAGGCGCAGGCATCACCCGCGAGCGCGTCTTCGAATCCGTGCAGCAGTTGCGCGGCGGCCAGCGCGTCACCGACCCGCAGGCCGAGTCGCGTTATCGCACGCTCGAGAAATATTCGCGTGACCTGACCCAACTCGCCCGCGAGGGCAAGCTCGACCCGGTCATCGGCCGCGACACCGAGATCCTGCGCGTCATCCAGATCCTTTCGCGCCGCACCAAGAACAACCCTGTGCTC
>JBKJWG010000273.1:0-4925 GCA_046716985.1 Anaerolineales bacterium
ATCCATAAGTAACCGCCGTGCCGCCCTCATAGGCCACCAGCGAACCACGGGCGCGCGCTGTGATCGCGCCAGTCATCGGTAAGTATCCATGGAAGAGTGCATTCAGGATTCCGTTGCCTTTTGTGGCGGTCAGGAATTGTTGGCGGAAGCCAAGCAGCCCGCGCGTGGGCACGATGAAAGTCATCTGCACCGTGCCGCTGGCAGACTCGATCATTTGCTGCATTTCGCCGCGCCGTTTGCCCAGCATCTCTACCACCGTGCCTGAGGTTTCCTTGCTGGTCTCCACATGCACTTCTTCGAACGGCTCCAGTTGTTTGCCTTCCGCGTCGCGCTTGAAAATTACTTCCGGGCGGGCCCCATGGAACTCGTAGCCTTCGCGCCGCATGGTTTCGATCAAGATCGCCAAATGCAACTCGCCACGCCCTGACACGATGAAAGTGTCCGCGCTGTCGGTGTCCTCCACGCGCAGCGAGAGGTTGCTGCGCAATTCGTTATAGAGGCGCTCGCGCAATTTACGCGAAGTGCCCCACTTGCCTTCGCGGCCGGCGAACGGCGAAGTATTCACCCCGAACGCCATGCGCACTGTCGGCTCTTCTACATTGATGCCTGGCAGCGCCACCGGGCTCTCAGGGTCGGCCAGTGTCTCGCCAATGGCGATGCTTTCCAGTCCAGCCACCGCCACGATATCGCCTGCGCTCGCTTCCGCCACCTCGACACGTTCGAGACCTTCTTGTACATATAAATAAGGGATCTTCTCAACCAGGTTCTGGCCCTTCGCTGTGAGCCGCGCCACCGTTTGGCCAACTTTCATCTTCCCCGCAAAGATGCGCCCAATCGCGATCTGTCCGCGGTAGTTATCGTAATCCAGCGTGGTCACCAGCATTTGCAGCGGCGCGTTCGGATCCACCACGGGCGCGGGGATTTCGTTCAAGATGGTCGTGTAGAGCGGCTGCAGGTCCGGCCCCATTTCGGGCGTCATGCTGGCGCGCTGCTCGGTCGCCACTGCGTATACCACAGGGAAATCTGCCTGGCGGTCGTTGGCGCCTAATTCGATAAACAAGTCAAACGTATCGTTCAACGTGCGCGTCGTGTCCGCTCCGCGCCGGTCCACCTTGTTGATCACAACAATCGCGCGATGGCCCAGTTCCAGCGCTTTCTTCAGCACAAAACGCGTCTGCGGCCGCGGGCCTTCGGCGGCATCCACCAGCAGCAGCACACCGTCCACCATGTTCAACACGCGCTCTACCTCGCCGCCGAAGTCGGCGTGCCCGGGCGTATCGACGATATTGATCTTGACCGGCTCGCCGGTCGCTGGGTCCACAATGCGGATGGCGGTGTTCTTAGCCAGAATAGTGATGCCACGCTCGCGCTCCAGCTCATTTGAATCCATCACGCGTTCAGCCACCTGTTGGTTCTCGCGGAAAGTGTGCGCTTGGCGCAGCAAACCATCCACCAGCGTGGTCTTGCCGTGGTCCACGTGGGCGATGATGGCGATATTGCGTAGGTCTTTGCGAGTAACTTTCATTTCATCTCAATTCACAAAAAGACTCCGGCCAGACAGCCCGGAGCCGTAAACCACACTATTTTAGCAGATAGAGGTGGCCTTTGTGAAGCCGTCCATGCATCATTGCTAGCAAGATACTCACGAATTCGCGGCGTTTTTCCGCCGCCAGCTTACCGCAGGCCGCAAACCCTATCTTGCAAGCATGTTAGAATGCCCTTTCTGCATCTCTCGAACCAGAGAGACTGAAAAGAAAAACATTCAAAATCGAAGAGTTCTCTTAGTGGCCGGGGGCCTGCTGCTTGTTGCCTTAGCGGCCATCGCTTTCTTGTACTTCACCAAGAAATCCAACGAATACGTCTCGCCCCAGGCTGCCGCCATCCAGGCTCTCACAGAAGCCTCGGCTTCCCAGCCCGTCTTTCTGTTTCAGGATGGTTTCCCAACCGGCGTAGCTACCAGCGTTCAGGTAGCCGGCGCCGATCCCGTCGAGCGCGCTCGCAACTTCCTGGATACTTACCGCGATCTCTACCTTTTCAGTGATGAAGAATTAACTCTAATGCCCTACCGTGTCCAGAAAAGCTATGGAGACACGGCCGTTTTCTCGCAAGCCTATCGCGGTCTGCCAGTGTTCGGCGCCCAATTGGCTATAACTCTTGACAGCGATATCGTTCGTGGCACCACCGGAGCCCTGCTATTTGGTGACATCACCCTCGACACGATTCCCACCATCACTCCCGATGAAGCCATTGGCTTGGCGCGCCAAGCTCTCCACCTGCCGGAACCGAAGATAGCCCGCCAGCCGGAATTAATGATCTTCGATCTGGCACTACTCAGCAAAGAGGCGTCCGATCCGCATTTAGTTTATCTCCTCGACTTGGAGACATCTTCGCTGCAGTTGCGCGCATTCATTGACGCGCACAACGGGGAACTGGTAAACAGCTACTACCTCACCGAGCCCGCTCTGAACTATGAAATTTGGGATGGGCAGGGTCTCCCGCTCGGAGATTGCGTTACCACCCTTCAGAATTCTATTTTGCTTGGTACAGAAAGTGAGCCACTAAATATCCCCGCCGCCAGCGCAGAGTCCCTTACCTTAGACGCTAATCGCGCTCAAGCTTCTTACGAGGACACCTACAATTTTTATCTTGACTCTTTCTCGCGCGATGGCTTCGACGGCAAAGGCTCAAATATAGTGCTGGTATTGCGGCTGCCAGGTGGTGGGGTGAATTACGGCTGCTTTATCACCTTTTCCCCTCAATGGACCATTCTCGATATTATGGCCCATGAGATCACCCATTCTGTGGTTGGGTCAACATCGGGCCTTGCTTACCTAGGTGAGTCCGGTGCATTAAATGAATCCTTTGCGGACATCATGGCCTCCTTTATCGATGGCAATTGGACCATTGCCGAGGATATTGGCGCCTTTCGCAGCCTCGCCAACCCGCCCATCTACAGCCACCCAGATAAATATTCCGGATTCATGGGTTCGCCGGGTACCGACAACGGAGGCGTACATACCAATTCAGGCATTATGAATAAAGCGGCCTACCTCATCACCGAAGGCGGCGCCTTCAATGGGGCCACCATCACTGGCCTCGGCGCCGACAAGGCCGCCGATCTTTTCTATACCAGCATGGTCACCCTTACCTATAACGCAGATCTGCGCAGCGCGGCCTTTCACACCCGCTTTATCGTTGCGCCCTTTTTTCTCTCTATCGAAGAAATTTGCCATGTCCACAATGCTTTCTTCGCAGTCGAATTAATTCCTTATCCCATCGGCTGCGCGGCCCCGGATGCTCACAAAGACTCGGACTTGGACTACGCGCCCGACCTCATAGACAATTGTCCCGGCCTGGCTAATAACCAAAACGATCTGGACAAAGATGGTTTAGGCAACGATTGCGACAAAGATATCGACGGAGATGGGGCGCCCGAAAAAGTTGGCCCCGATTCGATCTTCGTGAATTTGGATAATTGCCCGGAGCTAGCCAATCCCGACCAGACTGACAAAGACGGCGATGGGCTGGGCACACTATGTGATCCGGAGGAAAAGGATTTAGCTAGTAGTCCTTCTCCCACTCCTGTGCCCGATTTTGACAAAGATCGTGTTCCAGACGCGCAAGACAATTGCCCAAACAAGAAAAACCCCGAACAGAAGAATTTCGATAACGATAGTCAGGGCGATGCGTGCGATGATGATAAAGACAACGATGGACAGCATGATTACTGGTACGGTGGAGATAATTGCTTCTATGCACCAAATAAAGATCAGGCGGATATAGATGGCGATGGCATCGGGGACGCCTGCGAATGGGACGAATCTCAGCCAAAAGAGCTAAGTTTCGAAAACCGTCCTGGCGACCTGGTCAGCGTGGCTATTCCTTTATGCGCATCTGACCAAAATGGTTGGTATTCGGAAGAATTCACCGTGGCCATTCAGATGCAAGGCCTTGGTGCTGGCGTCGGCTCTTGGGTCTCCGCGACAGCCCGCAACTATCTCACTACTCCTCAGTTCGGCGGCCAGCAGCTGCATGCGTTTACCCCGCACATGGGCGAACAATATGTGTTGAATTTTGCCTTTGATGACAACATTCCTGCCGGCCAACAAACCATTGCCTTGCAAATGCAATGCGGGCTTTACACCGAGCTTGACCTGAGCGGCTTCACGTCGCCGACACAAACTGAGGCGCCCACCCCGACCCCTGATCTAAGCGGACTGACCTTGCCTTATCTAACTTTGCTGCAAAACGGCAACTGCCGCACCAACCCAGGCCCTGATTACGAAGTTCTCGATCTAGTGCCTACTGGCTTCCAGGCGACCATCAATGGCGTAGTTCCTGATAATGCCTGGCTGCGCATCTTCCTTCCCGATTGGAATCAGAACTGCTGGGTCTCCGCGTCCGTGGTCGAAGTCACCGGCGACTTGACGGGCGTGACCGTGTACCAATACGCCCCGCCGCCCACTGCCACCACCGATCCCGACGAAGGCAACAACGGTGTGAGCAGCCCTACACCCTCCGGTCCGCAATGCTCAGACGGTGTTGACAATGATGGCGATGGCGTCACCGACCTTCTGGATCCGCAGTGCGGCAGCACCATTGATAACGACGAGTCGAGCTAACTTTCTTCTGTCATTCTGAGCGAAGCGAAGAATAGTCCGAATCACAGGCGTTTCGCAAAGCCTCTCTACCTATCGATTGCCTTTATAATTCCCTCGCTTCAGCGGGATTTTGAATTGACTGCTCGTCCGGCACAGCAATGAAACAAAGGGCGGCGATAGATCCACTGCAATTGTGAGATGCCGATGGCACTTTGCATAGGGCATGCAGCATTGCGACCATAGAACAAAAAGACGGGCCATAAGAGGCCCGTCATTTATATTTCATTCAAAATTCAAAACCTTAAGCTTATGGCAACCTTAATT
>JBKJWG010000274.1:0-4983 GCA_046716985.1 Anaerolineales bacterium
GCTCAATGGGTTCTGGATCGACCAGACCGAAGTGACCAATGCGATGTACAGCCAGTGCGTGCAGGGCGGCCAATGCGATGAGCCTACCGGGAATAGTTATTACGCCGACCCCGCCTTCGCCGAGCACCCGATCGTTTTTGTTTCGTGGAACGATGCGGCCAATTATTGCAGCTATGCCGGCCGCCGCCTGCCTACTGAAGCCGAATGGGAAAAGGCCGCTAGCTGGGACCCGGCTGCCAACGAGCAGCGCGTGTATCCATGGGGCAACGATTTCGATTGCAGCAAAGGCAATTTCGATGATGAGACCTCCCTCGATCCTTTTGTGGTGGAGGGCGGCGCCAGCTGCGATGGCTACGATCTTAGTTCCCCCGCGGGCTCCTTCCCGGCCGGCGCCAGCGCTTATGGCGCGCTGGATATGGCCGGCAATGTGTGGGAGTGGGTGTTCGACGGTTTCGTCGAGCAGGATCCGTTCTCCGACTTGCCCAACTACTACGCCGTTTCGCCGCATGCCAACCCGACTGGCCCCGAAGAGAGCGCCTACCGCGTGATGCGCGGCAGTTCGTGGAACTTGAACTTTGGGCAGGGCCGCGCGGCTTACCGCCTGTGGTTCGGCCCCGATGACGCCTACGACGGCATCGGCTTCCGCTGTGTGCTGGGCACCCAGCCGTTCAAGCTGAATCCGTAGAAGCTGCCCCCGTTGTCAAGTAGTTGTTCGTTTTTGGGTGGGGGGTGAATATACAAATCAAACAGCTTGACGTTCAAGCCTCCTCCCTTGAGAATGCCTGGCGGCCTAGGTCCGCCTGCATTCTGTAAGCGAGCTCCCAACGCCTGCAGCCGGCATCCTGGTAACCGCTCCCGTAAGCCTGTCCTTCAATCGATGGTGGTGGCGCCTGACCCCACGATCGTGAACCGGCTCAGGAAGCGACTACGGTGCTGCTGCGCGGTGAGGGGCTATTAATGACACAGTATTTTGAAAATCTTCTAAATAAATAAGTTTGTCAATGTGTCGGCTAAACACTGGGCAAATTAAATTTGCCTCTAAACTTATTGATGATTGCTATGTCTTCATCCGAGTACTGTTTTTTCCAATTTGCCCAAGCTTGCGCATTTTCTTCAGGCATATTAATTACGGGACTGCTTTGTGCCAATTTATCCAAAATAATCTCGATATCTGACCGGGGATCGGTTCCCTTTGGGTGCTGAACATCAGGATGGTAGTCAACTGGGAGCATCATAAAACTGATGTCAAACCCCAAAGAGTCGAACAATTTATTCAGTTGGTCGCGCATTTTTTGTAAATCGCCAAAAAACACCAGTGTTTCATGAGCTTTATTTAGGGCAACATGCTCATCTAAATGAGCGATACGCTCATTGCGGAGGGCTTTTGCTCTCTCTATAATTTCTGCTGTAATTTTGTCAAACCGCACTTCTCTTAATCTTGCCTTTTGAGCGTCCCTATACTCGTTTTTAACATATTTCATTACCCGATTTTTAAAACGAACAAGCGTAAAATTCCCTTCCCCATGGTCTGCAGTTAATCTTGTCACCATTAAGAGGCTTACATAAAAAAAGTTTTCAAACACCATACGGAAAAACACCCCATTTTCGGGAACAATGAAAAGATGAAATGGAAACGTGATTATTTTTTCAATAATGTATAGATTTACGTTCAAAAGCACTAACTCGTGATAGAAAAAATCCATGCCTTGCTGGTATTCTGATAGAAACGAGCCTTGAATAACCGTTTCAGCCTTAAGGTGTTCAATTGAAATTTGATTGGTCATGCTTTTCTTGAAACCATCCAGTGTTTAAATCGTTCTATAGAAGTTTTTTCGGTTATTGTGTGTCCGTGACAGGGCTAATCCCTGGAGATTTATCGAAGTCATCCCATCTTTTTCCCAGTAAATCCCTTGGTATTTCAGTAAGGAACTCATCAATTACATGTTTCAATTGATTGGCAATCTCTAAAAACCGCCACCCCTTTTCTTCGGGAGTGATATCTTGGCGAACATATGTGAGATGGGCGATTTCTTTTGCTACTCGCCTATGGACTTGCCCTAACAACTCGGTCTTGTCTCGGCGTGTTTTTAACCATTGCTCAGGGTCGCCGAAAAAATCCTCGGCAATGACGTCGTCATCGTGTGGTTCGCGAGAATATAGAAAGTCGAGTAGAGCGCGTGTGTGAATTGTGAATGATTCGACCATAGCATTGTGTATGACGGTTTGCTCAGAGGTTCCTTTTGCCAACCATTTTGCCGTTTCCATAAACATATCGATTTCGTAGCGAAGATGAGCGGATGCCGCTCTTAATTCTTCCGCTGTGCGTTTTTGCCTAGCCATTTTTGGTGAGTTGATTGGTCTTCACCATCCCCAACTCCAGCGCCTCGCGCACGGTGCGCGCTTCCTGGATCGTGATGCCGTCCGGCAGGTCTTCGCCCTTGCGCAAGCGCTTGGGCAGCACGGCGACCTTGAAGCCGAGCGCCTTGGCTTCGCGCAGGCGCGCGGCGGTGTGCGGCACGGCACGCAGCTCTCCGCTGAGGCCGACCTCGCCGATCAACACGGCTTCGGCGCGCAGCGGCTTATCCCAAACAGAGGAAGCGATGGCGGCAGCCACAGCCAGGTCGGCGGCCGGCTCGCCGATGCGCAGGCCGCCCACCACGTTCACGAACACGTCCTGCTCGCCCAGCGGCAAGCCCAGGCGGCGGGTGAGCACAGCCGTGATCAGCAGCAGGCGATTGGGATCGATGCCGTTGCCGGAGCGGCGCGGGTTGCCGAAGGCAGTCGGGCTGGTGAGGCCTTGCACTTCCACCAGCAGCGGGCGCGTGCCTTCCATGGTGACGGCGATAGCAGAACCCGGAGCATTCACTACGCGTTCGGCCAAGAAGGCTTCGGAGGGGTTGGTCACTTCGACCATGCCGCGGCCGACCATTTCGAACACGCCCACTTCGGCGGTGGCGCCGAAGCGATTCTTGACCGCGCGCAGCAAGCGAAAGGATTGGAAGCGGTCGCCTTCGAGATAGAGCACGGTATCGACCATGTGCTCGAGCAGGCGCGGCCCTGCGATGACGCCTTCTTTGGTGACGTGGCCGATGAGGAAGATGGCCAGCCCGCTCGATTTAGCCAGCTGGCGGAAGCGGTCGGCGCATTCGCGCAACTGCGTGACCGAGCCGGCCGAGGAGTCGAGTGCCGGGTCGAAGACAGTTTGGATCGAGTCGATGATGAGGATACGCGGCGCGAGGGATTGGACGTGAGAAAAAATCGCGTCGATATTGGTTTCAGTGATTATATAGAGCGAATCAATTAATCGATTAGTCGATTGATCCGCAGCAAGCCTATCCGCGCGCATCTTAATTTGCGCGGGCGATTCTTCGCCGGATACGTAGAGCACGTTGCCGGCGGGCGCCATCTCGATGGCGGTTTGCAGCATCAGTGTGGACTTGCCGATGCCGGGATCTCCGCCGATCAGCACCAGCGAACCCGGCACGATGCCGCCGCCCAGCACGCGAGCGAACTCGCCGATCGAGAGCGGCAGACGGTCGCTTTCGGCGCCGCCTTCGACCTGCGCCAGCGTCTTGGGCGCGGCGGCTTTGCCGTTAGCGGAAGGGGCGCGGTGGGCGGGCGCGTCTTCTACCAATTCTTCGACGTAAGTATTCCATTCGCCGCAATGCGGGCAACGGCCGAGCGCCTTGGCGGCGGCCCGCCCACAGGATTGGCATACGAAGCGCGTGTAGGTCTTAGGCATGGAAATATTGTACAACAGTTAGAACAAATGGGCTAGTGATAATACCTTACCTGTTAACAAAAAGAGCGCTCCGATTTGGGCGCTCTTTTTTATTGCTGCGAATGCAGCTATGTGGCGGGAACGGCCGCGGCCGGCGGCGCCGGCGGCTGGGTAGCTTTCTTCTTGCGGCCTTTAACCTTGCCTTTCTTCAGCACGATCTCGGGCTGCTCTTCGCCGACCTCGGCGTCGATGACCACGGTGTCGCCATCGACGAAATCGCCGGACAGCAAGGCATCGGAGAGCGGGTCTTCGATCTTGTTCTGGATCACGCGCTTGAGCGGACGAGCGCCGTATTCGCGGTCGTAGCCGAGCTCGGCGAACAGGTTGAGCGCTTCTTCGGTCGGCGCCAGTGTGAGCTTGTGCTCGTCCAAGCGGCGAGCCACTTTTTCGATCTCCAGGTTGACGATCTGGCGCAAATTCTCTTTGTTCAAGGAGCGGAAGATAATGATAGAGTCCACGCGGTTGATGAATTCGGGGCGGAAGACACGCTTGAGCGCATCGGTGAGCTTCTTGCGCATGTCCTTGTAAGCGATCTTCTCTTCGAGATCTTCGTCGGTCTTGAGGTTGAAGCCGATCTCGCCTTTGCGCATGATCATGTCGGCGCCCACGTTGGAGGTCATGACGATGATGGCGTTGCGGAAATCGACCTCGCGGCCACGCGCATCCGAGAGGTGGCCTTCTTCCATGATCTGCAGCAGCATGTTGTGCGCTTCAGGATGCGCCTTCTCGATCTCGTCGAACACGACGATCGAATAGGGGCGGCGGCGAATGGCTTCTGTGAGCTGGCCGGCATCTTCGTAACCGACGTAGCCGGGCGGCGCGCCAACCAGGCGGCTGACGGAATGGCGCTCCATGAACTCGGACATATCCAGTTGAATGAGGGCTTCTTCGCTGCCGAAGAGGAACTTGGCCAGCGCTTTGGTCAATTCAGTTTTGCCAACGCCGGTGGGGCCAAGGAAAATGAAAGAGCCGATCGGGCGCTTGGGATCTTTGAGACCGGCACGGGCGCGGCGGACTGCCTTCGAAATGGCTTCGATGGCTTCGTGCTGGCCCACGATGGCTTTGTGCATTTCATCTTCCATGTGCAGCAGTCGCTCAGATTCTTCCTGGGCGATCTGCATGACCGGCACGCCTGTCCACATAGCTATCAGCTCGGCAATGTCCTCGACCGAGACGATGGGGCTGTTGTCGCGGTCCCAGGT
>JBKJWG010000275.1:0-2655 GCA_046716985.1 Anaerolineales bacterium
CCAGAGAGGGGATCGTCCTCTAAAATAAGTTTTTTCGTCCCTGATTTATAGGCAGATAAATCATCTTTTAACTTTTCGATCTTTAATTTAACGGTCTCCGTCATCAGATAACAGAAATCGTTTACTGCTAATATTTCCCAGTCTAGATCTTCATATGGATGTTGTCCTGGAATACCTACCGAGAAAAGGTACGGCTCCGTGATCTCGTCTTGATTCTCATCCCAAACATTCCCTCTTTCGAACAGCTTGTCCCGATCATCCATATTGGTCTCCTTTGCTAAGCTCCGCTAGCCTCATTCTCACTTTCGTACATAGACGAGTTCATCATAATCCGAATCAATTCTTTAATAAATGCTCGTATAGACCTTCGATTTCCCTCGCGGTCTTGTTCCACGAATATTTCTCTGCCTCCCGCCGCGCCGCCGTTCCCATTCTTTCCAACAAGCCTGCGTTGCTTAGCAACTCCGTCAACCGGCCCGCCAGTTCCTCTGGATTTCCCTCTTGAACGTGATATCCAGAAACGCCATCCTGAACCAAATAAGCCAAGCCCCCCACCCGGGACGCCACGACCGGTCGCTCGCTGGCCATTGCCTCCAGCGCCACCATGCCGAAGGATTCCGAATACGAAGGCATCACCACCGCGTCTGCCGCGCCGTAATATGTGGGCAGCTCTCGCTGCCTGCGGCTGCCGAGAAAACTGATCTGATCTTGCAGGCCCAGTTCACGGGTCAGCGCCCGCAGGCGGGCCATCTCGCTACCCAGCGTCTCCAAGCCCTCTTCCACGTCCCCACCGATCACCAGCACCCTTATTTTTTCAGCGGGCTTGTCATGGGCAAGTAAGTAAGCGGCGCGGATCAAAGTATCTATGCCCTTAAGCGCCTCGATACGGCCTACGTACAGGAGCAAGGGTTCATTAGTTGGCAGGCCGAGGGCAATGCGCGCCTCGGCTTTAGGCGATGGATGAAAGATCTTCAGATCCACACCCGGCGAGACCACACAAACGCGATCGCTGTGCAACTCGTATAGCCATTGCAGGTCGTACTGTTCAGCGGGAGTAGCTGCCACCACCCGCTCGGCGGCGGCCATAGCCTGGCGCTCACCGCGAATGCGCGATTCGCTTTCCAGCGGCCCCAGCGCGGCGATGCGATTCTTCACTAAGCCAAGCGTATGAAACATAAGTACCATCGGGGCCGACCAGGCCTGCTTAACCCTGGCGCCAACCAAGCCGGACATCCAATAGTGAGCGTGGATCACATCGTAGTTCACGCCTTCGCCACTCGCGAAATCAGTTACAGCCTGGGCAAATGCCGGGATGTATACGGCCAGTTCGGTAAGGGACAGCTTGTGCGCCGGCCCAGCCGGCAACGAGATCAACCTTACTCCCGGCGCGATCGGTTCGATCATCGCCGCTGGCGCGCGGGTGAACACATCTACTTGGTGGCTGAGGCCAGCCAACTCTCGGCTCAACTCGCGCACATACACATTCATGCCGCCGCTATGCTTGCCGCCTAAGGCAGCCAGCGGGCTGGTGTGATAAGAAAGCATGGCGATGCGCATGGAATTAAAAATAATTGGTTCGGGTGTTTGGATTATTCGCTCCGCCAGTTATAATCCATGACTTGAGCGTGGCAGTTTTAGTCTGCGCAGCAGACAAAACTGCTAAAGCGACCGAAGGTCGCTAGGCCACCGTAGCTCAGATGGCAGAGCAATCGCTTCGTAAGCGATGGGTCGTGGGTTCGATTCCCACCGGTGGCTCTCATCCCTTCGCTTCCATACTCTTCATCCCTTCGATCCGCTTCACGATGTGCTCGCGCACATCCATATACGCGTCGCTAATTTCCAATTTGTGTCGCGTAAACATGAGTGAAAACAGCAATTTGTATTTCTTGTCCAGCCATTGCAGCGCTAAGCGCGGGTTGCCTTTGCCCTTTTGCAGGGCGCGGTTTAGCAAGCGGGCGAACTGCTGGCTGTAAATTTCGCGGTCGTAAGAGGCCATGAACCTAAAGATTATAACTATGGCACCAGCTGGCAACTGTCTTTTCACCATGCCCAGTTGTTGATTGTGACTAGCGTTTTTTATCCTTCCTCCTTTCTCCCTTTTCCTTTGCTTCACGCATGCCTGTATAATCTCGGCATGCCCGCCCAGCCCACTCCGCTCGTCATCGGCATCGCCGGCGGCAGCGGCTCCGGCAAAACCACCGTCGCCAACGCCATTCTGCAGCGCGCTGCCTCGGGCAGCATCGCTTTCATCCAGCACGATTCTTACTACAAAGACCTCAGCAAGCTGGAACCTGCCCAGCGCGCCACTACCAACTTCGATCATCCCAATTCGCTGGAAACCGAACTGATGGCCAGCCACGTGCAGCAGCTCAAGGCCGGCAATGCCGTCGACGTGCCCGCCTACGATTTCACCACTCACACCCGCAAGAAAGAAACCACCCGCGTGGAATCGCGCCCGGTCATCCTGGTCGAAGGCATTCTGCTTTACGTGGACGCCAAGATGCGCGCACAATGCGACGTAAAGCTATACATCGACACCGACGCCGACCTGCGTTTCATCCGCCGCTTGCAGCGCGACATCAGCGAGCGCGGCCGCACCACCCAATCGGTGATCGATCAATACCTCGCTACCGTGCGCCCGATGCACTTGGAATT
>JBKJWG010000276.1:0-5024 GCA_046716985.1 Anaerolineales bacterium
TAGTTAGGATTAACCGGCGTCGCAGTGAGTTTGTCGGTGATCAGCTCTTCGCTTAACGCCATACCGTTCCCCTGCACTACACCGGCCATGATCTGGCTCTCCGCCGCCAATCGATTGATGATGGTGCCGGAATCATGGGCTGCGACATAGCGTGTGATGATAACGTGTCCCGTCCCGCTGTCCACTTCCACTTCAGCGAAGTGGGCCGCAAAGCTTTTCCCTTCCACGTCTTTGAAACTCGGATTTGTCGTCGCCCGACCGATGATCTCGCCGGCTCTCGCCACAGCGCGACCCAGTGGTATCCTTTGTGACGGATCAGATTTTACGAACACCTGTCCATCGCGCAGATCCAAATCTTCCGGCTTGGCCTTTAACTGTCCCGCCGCGATGGTGAAAATTTGTTTCCGCACATCCTCCGCCGCCGCGATCACCGCTGGACCGGTAAATGGCGTCGTGCGACTCCCCGATTCACCCACGGAATAAGGCGTCACGTCGGTGTCGCCATTGGTGACTTGGAGTTGGTTTAGCGCGATACCAAGCGCCTCGGCGGCGATGATCGCCATCGTGGTCTTGGCGCCGGTGCCGATGTCCGTCACGCCGACCAGCAAGTGCGCGCTGCCGTCAGGGTTGATGCGAATCGTCGCCGCGCCCAGACCGGGACGGAATGGATAACCGCCAAGCGCCATGCCGATGCCGTGCTTCTTCTGCCCCCCCATGGCGCCGGGCTTATGCCATTTTTCGCTCCAGCCGATGCGCTTCGAGCCTTCGATGATGCATTGCTCTAGATAATTCGACGTGAACGGAGTCTTACTCTTATATTTCTGAATCCGGTTTTTCATAAACATGTCCACCGGATTGATCCCCAACTCATGGGCGATGTGATCCAGAAAAGAGGCAAAGCCGAACACCGACTGCGGATAGGCCGGCGCGCGATAATTGGCGCCGACGACCGTATTGGTATGAACTGGTTTTATCAATTTCCTGAAGTTCGGAATGTTGTAAAAGTCGGTGCCGCTTAAGTTGCCGCTCTGCTTGCGGTACGCGCCGACATTGGTCACGGCATTCAACTCGACGGCGGTAATCGTCCCATCCTTCTTAACGCCAATCTTGTAGTGCTGCTCCGAAGCCCAGCGCCCATGCATGCCGATATAGTCGTCCTCGCGGGTAAACTCGACTTTGACCGACTGGTTGGTGGCTTTGGCCAGCACAACCGCCATGTAATCGTAATCCTGCGCCTGATTCTTATTGCCGAAGCCGCCGCCCATGTACTTGGAGACGACCCGCACCTTACTTAGAGGCAAGCCGAAATCATTGGCGATGTCCGTACGCGCATTGGACACTCCCTGGGTCGAAGCGAAAACAGTAAGCTTGCCGGCGTCCCACTTGGCGACGCTGACGCGCCGCTCCATCTGGGCGTTATTCACATGCTTGGTAATGTAGGTGTCTTCGAACACTCGGTCGGCCTCCTTAAAACCTTGTTCGATGTCGCCCCAAGTTTCTTCGATGGGCGCGCTGAAGTTACCTTTACCCACCGACAAGTTACCCTGCGGCGCGATCTTCGGCGCATCGGGCTTTAACGCTTCGTTGGGATCGAGCACATGGGGAATCTTTTCGTACTTCACCTCGATCAGCTTCAACGCGTCCTCGGCAATATGCCGGTCCGTCGCCGCTACCGCGGCGACTGCATCACCGACGAAACGCACCGGATTGTTAAAGATAAAGCGTTGATGCGTGCGGCCGCCGCTCGACCAAGGCACCTTGGCGTTCTCATGGTGCACGATCGCTTTTACGCCGGGCAGTTTCTCGGCCTTAGACGTATCGATGCTTAGGATTCGCGCATGCGGGTGTGGGCTACGCAGCACCCGCGCGTAGAGCATGCCGGGAAGTTGGATATCGCCGGTGTACTGCGCTTGGCCCGTGACGCGCTCATAGGCGTCGATGCGCGGGATTCTTTTGCCGACAATGGAAAATTCTTTTTGTGCTTGTGCCATGTCGATCTCCTTTAGCGCGACTTCGCCGCGACGGCGAGCACCGCCGCGACCTCACGATTATAGTTGCCACAGCGGCACAGGTTGCCAGACAAGCCGCGGCGCGCCTGCGCTTCATTCGGTTTCGGGTTCTTCATCAGCAACGCCTTGCCGGACATGATCTGCCCCGACGTGCAAAAGCCGCACTGCGCACCGTCATGTTCGATAAACGCTTCCTGCAGCGGATCGAGCTTGTCGCCCTTCGCCAAACCCTCGATGGTGAGAATCTCTTTGCCTTCCATCCAGACGGCGAGTTGACTGCACGAGTACATGTTGCGCCCGTCGATGATCACCGTGCAGGCGCCGCATTCGCCGCGGTCGCAGCCGATCTTGGTGCCGGTGAGCCCGATGTGATCGCGCAGCACCTCGGGCAAGGTGTTGCGATGTTCGACCTCGACTTTGTAACTCTTGCCGTTGTCCTTGAGGTTGAGGGTTTTTTTGGCGCGCCCCGTGCCGCTGGTTTGCGGCGTGTACGCCTCGGCCGGATCGGCTTTGACCAGACCGGTGGAAATCACCGCTGTGCCGATGGCGCTACTGCCAAGCCCTTTAAGAAAAGAGCGGCGCGAATACTTCGTCCCCTGCTTTTCATCGTTCATAATCGCTAAGCTCCTGTCTCAAGCCCATTTGGAAGCCGTCTAGAACTGCTAACCGAAATTCCACAGTTGCGGGCGGTTTAAAAAAAATCCCGGCGGATGGCCGCTGAAAATCGTTGTAAAATTAGGCGCTGCTGTTAAATCGTGGCGTGATTTGGGAAAAACCAAGATGTAGTGGCGACCAAGTATCTTGTCAGCCGGCGCACGGTCGTGCGAATGTGCGTGAGTGTACTTGCGACACAGCACACGGCGTAAAGACGGCAAGACTCATGTGTACTGGCAATTGGTTCGCTCGGTGCGCCGCGGCGCCAAGATCGTGCAAGAGACCGTGGCGCAGCTGGGGGAGTTGGATGAGCAAGGGTGTGCACAGGCTAAGGAGCTGGCACGAAGTATTTGTCGGCCAGCGAGCGGGTCTTTTCAGGGCGAGCTGTTCGAGCCAGCCAAGCCCAGCGAGGCGGTAGCGGTAAAACTCGATGGTATTGCGCTGGAACGCTCGCGCAGTTTTGGTGCGGTGTGGCTGGGCTGGCAATTATGGCGGGCGCTCAAGCTCGATGAGCTGTTAAGCGAGCTGATGCCACGGGGTCGGGAGAGCGTGTCATGGGCGGAGGTGGTTGGCATTTTGGTGACGGCGCGATTGTGCGAGCCCTCGAGTGAGTTACATGTCGCCGAGCAGTGGTATCGCACCACGGCGCTCGAAGATCTGCTGGGAGTGCCAAGCGAACAAATCTACGACGAGCGTTTGTACCGCGCATTAGACCGGGTGTTGCCGCACAAGGAAACGATTGAAAAGCATTTAGTCCAACGGTTAGGAGAGCTGTTTGACCTGGACTACGATCTGTTGCTCTACGATGTGACGAGCACTTACTTTGAAGGAGTCGGCGATCCGGCCATCGCCGAGCGCGGCCACAGCCGCGATCATCGGCCGGACTGCGTGCAGATTAACATCGCGCTGGTGGTCACCCGCGAGGGGATGCCGTTGGGCTACGAGATATTTTCTGGCGGCACCACCGATGTGACAACAGTCAAACAGATCGTCGAGTCGATGGAGAGTCGATTCGGCAAGGTGAACCGGGTCTGGGTGATGGACCGCGGCATGGTGAGCGCTAAGAACATTGCCTGGCTCAACGCCACCAAGCGCCGCTATGTGATCGGCACCGCGCGCAGCGAACTCAAGCGGTTTGCCAAAGAGCTTTCGGACCACACCGATTGGCGCCAGATTCGCCAAGAGGTCGAAGTGAAGATCTGCCCTGGGCCTGACGGTAGCGAGACTTTCCTGTTGTGCCGTTCGGCAAGCCGTATGGAGAAAGAAAAGGCGATGCATGAGAGGTTCTCCAAGCGTATCGAAGAGGGCCTTGAGTCTCTTACCCGACGCATCGAGAAGAGCAGAAAACTGCTCGACCGTGGCAAGCTGGAACGCCAGATCGGGCGGCTGTTGGAAAGAAACTCACGGGCGGCGGGGCGTTACACGATTGTGATCGGCGAGGATAAAGCGCTAGCCGCCGGGGTAAAGCTTCAGTGGAGCAAACGCTCTGAGTGGGAGGATTGGGCCAAGCTCAGTGAAGGCACTTACATCCTGCGCAGCAACATCCACGACTGGACTGACGAGGATTTGTGGAAGACCTACATCCAGCTCAGCGAAGCGGAGGCCGCCTTCCGCGTTCACAAATCCGACTTGTGCATCCGTCCGATCGGCCATCACAAACAAGCGCGCATCAAGGCGCATATTCTCATCTGCTTTCTCGCCTACGGGTTGTGGAAGACGCTCCAGAAGTGGCAGTCCCGCGCGGGGCTGGGCGACTCCCCGCGCACGATTCTCACCGAGCTGTCGCGCATCCACTCGGCTGACATCGTCTTACCGCTTGCGGACGGCTCGAAGCGGGAGTTACGGCTTCGTTGCGTGGTACGGCCTGACCGCGAGCAACAACTGCTCTTACAACGTCTCGGTCTTACTCTCCCACAGCGGCTACGCCCTCCCGCTGGGGCCCAAATGTAGTGGCGACTCGAAGAACTAACATGTTGATTTTCCAGAATTCCGACCTTCTAACTGTGGAAGTTGGGCTAGCGATAAGAACTTCGTCATCTCGCACCTCCCGAGACGCGAGTTTTGCACGGAGTCAAACTCCCCGTACTTCGCGCTCACTCTACTAAAAATTGAGCGCAAAGCTAGTGCCAATCTTTTTTACTATTTTTTCGCCACCAACGATTCCAGCCACGGCCGGAACTCGTTGATCTTGTCTTTGTGTTCTTCCAAGCCGGTAAAGAGATACTCGCGTTTGGAGTCTAGGATGGAGAGGGGGTTGACGATGCCGTCCTTGGGGATGTCGACGCGCAGGGAATTTTCTCGCGTCAACTTCTGGAATTGTGTTTGGCCGTCGCGGCTCAAGATCCAGTTCAAGAAAACTTT
>JBKJWG010000277.1:0-4965 GCA_046716985.1 Anaerolineales bacterium
AGGTCACATACCATTGCGCCAACGCCATCAGAATGAAGGCCGGCAGCATGAAGATCAAGTATTCGGGACTGAAAAAGAACATTTCGTTCTCCTCTATTTAGGTTCTTAGTTGGTTGTTCCGCCCAACAACTCGATGGCCGCGTCCAATTGCGGGTCGTTGTCCGCTTGCGCATCTTCTTCGGTCAACTCAACGACCACATCCGGCTCGAGGCCGACGCCGTGGATGAGCCGTTCGTTGGGCGTGAGCCAATGCGCGATGGTGATACGCAGAGCGCCCTGATCGTTGCTCAGTAACCGCGAGATTTGCACAGATCCTTTGCCGAAAGTGGTCTCGCCCACCAATTGGCCGCGGCCATAATCCTGAATAGCGCCGGCCAGAATTTCCGATGCGGATGCCGTTCCCTGATTAACCAATATTACGAGCGGGATGTCAGTGGCAAGGCCGCCCCCGCGCACTTCGTAGGTCTGGAGGCTGCCATCGTTATATTCTTCGTAGAGGACCACACCTTCATCAAGAAACTCTGAGGTGATCGAGACGGCCGTATCCAGGTAGCCGCCGCCGTCGTTGCGCAGGTCCAGGATCAAACCGCTCGGGTTTTGTGCCATCAGGCTTTCGAGGGCCTTGTGCATTTCGTCTGCGCTGTCAGAACCAAATTGGAACAACTGGATATAACCGATATTGCCTGGCAGCATTTTGCTTTCTACGCTGGGCACAATAATGTGGCTGCGCACAATAGAGACATCGAACGGCTCAGGCTCGCCTTCGCGCTCGATGGTTAGCACCACCGTGGTGCCCTCCGGCCCGAGGATGTAGCTGATCACCACGTCGCCATCTACGCCGGTCATATCCATGCCGTCTACCGCGATCACTTTGTCGCCCGTCTGCAAGCCGGCCGCTTCGGCGGGCGAGCCTTCCATCGGCGCGATGATAGTGACATAATCGTCGGTGGTCGTATCTACCCAGGCGCCGATTCCTTCGTATTCGCCCTCAAGCGACAGATTGGACTGTTGCAGCTCAAAGGGATCCATGTAGCTCGTGTGTGGGTCGCCGAGGGCATCCACCATAGCGCGCAGCGATGCGCGCATCAGGTCCTGATAGCTGCCGTTCAGCGCTACTGGGCCGAACTGTACGCTGCGCCAAGCTTCCCAGTACGCCGCGAAATCTGCCGCAGCCTCACTGGGAGTCGCCGCGGCCTCGGAAAGCGACTGTGCGCTGGGTGCATCGGCCAGCGCTTCGAGGCTGGCCAAATCCACGCCCTGTTCTTCAAGATATTGAGTTAGCCCATCCAAGGCAGCTTGGGCAAGTACGCTGTCTTGCACCGGTTGCTCAAAGAATTCGTCGCGCAGCAACTGGCGGCTCTCCCACACGGGAGCAAAAAGCTGAGCCAGGTCCACATCCTCGCCGACCGCAATGGGAGTTTCCAGCGGCGGTTGTTCAGTGGAGGTTTGCAGATCCAAGATTGCTTCCGGATTGCGGAAAAAGTCGGTGATCTGATCGCCAAATATCCAGCCAAGGAAACCTACACTGGCAGCGCAAGCGCATACAGCAATCAAAGCCAGCGCCACAAAAATGGCAATGAGCGGTTTATTTGATTTCATGATTTAGTCCGTTGGATGAGGGTAGAGTGAAATTTCAATGTAAGGGTAACACAGCTTTATTAGAGATGAATAAACCTTCAATTCGCCAGCGCTGGCCATTCTTGCAACAGATCTTCGACCCGCGTGACGAAGCGGTCTGCGGCAGGGTGGGGCAGCGTACTGCCCACCAGCACAGTCGCCGCGCCCATTTGTTTGGCTGGCTGCAGGTTGCTGCCCTGATCATCCAAAAAGAGCGCTGCGGCTGGGTCCGCCGTTCCCGTTTTTTCGATTGCAAACGCATAGGCAGATGCATCCGGCTTGCTGCGATAGTTCATCGCCTTGACGTCCAGGATGCCATCAAAATGCTGCCCAATGCCCAGGGCTGCCAGCACTCGTTGAGAGTGCGGCACACTGGAATTTGTGAAGATCCACTTGCGCTGCGGCAGCTTGGCCAGCATAGAACCCAGGGCGGGATTGGCGGGAATCATGTTTTCAATATCCACATCATGCACAAAGGTCAAATAATCATCCGGGTCGATCTGGTAATCAGCCATTAGGCCGCGCAGGCTCGTTCCGTATTGCTGCAGATATTTTTCGCGCAACACAAAGACTTGATCATCCGGAATGGCGAGACGCTCGCACATGTAACCCTCAATGCGTCTGCGCACAGCTTGCCAAACGCCGGACTCTTTGGGGTAGAGCGTATCGTCCAGGTCGAAGAAAATGGT
Source organism: Anaerolineales bacterium (assembly GCA_046716985.1). Taxonomy (GTDB): domain Bacteria; phylum Chloroflexota; class Anaerolineae; order Anaerolineales; family UBA11579; genus JAMCZK01. The sequence goes on from JBKJWG010000277.1 coordinate 2,307, forward strand.
TTGAATTTGCACGGGCGAAAGTATACACGCAGCCCTCCGCCCGTCGACTATCCCGGATGCCGTCTGCTAGACTTTGCTCGCCGCACGCCTCGCGAATAGCGATGAAAGCTTCGGCAGCCGCCAGCCGCCCTCGCCACCTACACGAATATCGCGGCGCAGGAAGCGCCACCAGGCCAGCAGCATGAAGATCAGCCCCGTCCCCAAAAGGCCAACGAACCATCCCACATTCAGTCCTTGCGTCCAATTCTCGCTTTGATAATAGCTGTGCGGCAAGAAGGGCTCTATCTTAGCGAGGCTATCGTTAAGATTGGCGAGGCCATGCAAGAAGAAACCCGCCACCAGCACAATGCCGCTCACCATCGCCGCCGTTTGGCGCGCTGGCAGCACCATGCTGAGTAGCAGCGCCAAGCCTGCAAACAACATGAGCAAGGCAAATAGGGATGCAAAGGGCGTTATGGTTTGAACTGCATCCAAGTCCATTAGCGAATACGTAGTTGCGATCATTACTCCGGCATAGCTCAGGATCAGGATAATTGCCATGGAGAGGACCAGGGCGAATAACCGCCCGAAAAATAAGGCGGTGCGGCTTACTGGCTGCGCTACGATCAGGTCCAGCACGCCGCGCTCTTCATCGGCAGCCAGCAGGCCGCTGCCAGCCATGATGGCGAAGATGCCGATCACTAAAGGCATGAATGAAAAATATTCAATGGAAAGAAAACCTTCGGGTGTCGTAAATGCCCCCATCCCTCCCTCGCTAAAGAAGGCCATGATTTCTTTCGGGTAAATTTTCATCAGTTCTTCGAACTGTTCAGCGTTTTTAGCGATGGTGTCGTAGAAAGGCACGAACAACAGCCCCAGTACCGCTAGCGTGATGCCCCAGCCTAAGATAGCGCCGCGTGATTTATATAAGCTTTGTTTGAATACAGCTAACATGTCGATTCTCCTGCGAAACTATTTCGCTTCGCTTTCGTAATAAGCCAGGAATGTTTCTTCCAGGCTGGGATGTTCAGTATCAAAATCGTGCACGGGGTAGGCGGCCAGCGCTTTGATCAGCGCGTCCATCTCGCCCTCGACTTGCAGAAACAGATCGGTCCCATTGCTCTGCGATAAGACCGTGATGCCTGCGAGTTGGGCTAATTTGCTGCTATCAATGGGTTTCTTGAAACGGATATGCACGCGGTGCAGCGAGCGCTTGCCCAGCGATTTCGGATCCGCCACCTCGACCATGCGTCCCGCGCGAATAATGCCGACGCGCTGCGCGATCGCTTCCACTTCGCTCATGATGTGCGAGGAGAAAAACACAGTCGCGCCCGCGGTTTGCGCCTCTTTGACCAGGTGCAGCACTTGCTGCTGCACCAACGGATCGAGGCCTTGAGTGGGCTCATCCATGATGATCAGCTCGGGTTTGTGCATCAATGTTTGCACGATGCCCACTTTTTGCTTGTTGCCGTGTGAAAGATTGCGGATAGGCTGCTTGAGCGCAAGGCCGATTTGGTCGGCCAGCTTGCGAATATAGCTCCACTCGGCTGCGTTGCCGCGCAGCTCGTTAAAAAAGCGCAGCAAGCCCTCGGCGGTCAGGCTTTCATCTAGGTGCAATTCGCCGGGCATGTAGCCGACGCGGCGCTGCACGGCTTCCGGCTCCTTCTGTGGGTCGAGGCCTAGCACCTCAACCTCCCCGCCATCGCGGTGGATCAGATCCAGCAGGCTGCGGATCGTGGTAGTTTTGCCGGCCCCATTCGGGCCAAGAAAACCAAAGATCTCACCGCGCTTTACTTCCAGATCCACTCCGTGAAGAGCCTGAAAATTGCCATAGAACTTGACCAGGCCTTTAGTGCGGATCGCGATGTTTTCTGTCATATCTCCTCTTCGCAAATTGTCATTCTGAGGCGAGCTCGGCGAGCCGAAGAATACTCGCTGCGCTGTCTTCGGAATAACTTCGTTTCTGCAATCAAACCTCTAATATTTAGGCACACCTAAATATAGTCCGCTTATCGACTTTTGTCAAGCGACCCCGATAGCCTATTTCATGTTGTTGAGAATAATGTCTACTGCGTTTTGTGTGCCGGTTTCCGCCCTGATTGCCCGGCCGAGTTCCGCCGCGCGCCCGCGCATATCTTCATCTTCGATCGCTTTGCGTATCGCTTTAGCCAGCGAGCCGGCGGTCAGGCGCCAGCGCGAGATCGGCCGCGGCCCCACGCCCAATTTTTGCACGCGCTCACCCCAATAAGGCTGGTCCGCAAAATGAGGGATAACGACCGACGGCACTCCGGCGCGCAAACTGGCGCCTGTGGTGCCGGCCCCGCCATGGTGCACCACGGCGGCCATGCGCGGGAACAGCCAGGTGTGCGGGATCGACTCCAGCATAAACACATCTTTCGGTAGATCGTCCGGGCTCAGGCCGCCCCAGCCACGCAGCAGGATGCCGCGTTGGCCGGTTTTTTTCAGAGCGCGCAAAGCGATCTCTGCGCTCTCACTGGGCTTGCGGTTGGTCATGCTGCCAAAGCCAATATAGACGGGTGGGGGCCCGCTATCCAAAAATTCCATTAGTTTGTCAGGCGGCGCCCAATTGGTTGAGGGCGGCAGGAACCAGAATCCGGTGACATGGATCCAATCCGGCCAGTCTTTGGGCCGCGGTGAGACCAGTTCGCTGTATGCATAC
>JBKJWG010000278.1:0-5192 GCA_046716985.1 Anaerolineales bacterium
GGATGAGGTAGGTGCGAGCACGCTTACGAACAACAATGGGCTGCTTTTCGCGCCAGGAAATATCAATAACGGCGCAGACCTGGAACGGAGCAGCAGCCAGTTCTTTGAACTTGCCGACAACCCAGCCATCTCCACGGGGGACATAGACTTCACTGCGGCCGGGTGGATAAAACTGGAAAGCAAAGCGGGCATCATGTCTATTTTTTGCAAATATGATTCGACCGCCAATGCCGAATATTGCCTCTATTACGCAAATTCGATCGACAGGTTTCAGTGGGGGGTATACAACGCAGGTGGAAACAGCATTGGCACTGCCACAGCCAACAATTTAGGTTCACCGGCCCTAGCGACTTGGTATTACATCGTCGTTTGGCACGATTCAGTTAATAATCAAGTAGGCATTCAGGTTAATAACGGCCCCGCCAATATCGTAGCAACCAGCGGCGTGCCGACAGACAAAACAGCCAACTTACGCGTCGGCGCGGACAGCGCCAGCGAAGCCAACTTCCTCGATGGCATTGTGGACGAATGGGGCTGGTGGAAGAGGATCTTGTCGCCAACCGAAAAAACAGATCTTTATGCGGGCGGCGCGGGGCTAACTTATAACGATGTGGTTCACACGGGAAACGTGATCAGCGGTAACGACGGGGCGGGGATCTACATGGCCAAGGCATCCGACAACCACATCACCGGTAACTATATCGGCACCAAGAAAGATGGCCTGACCCCTTTGGGAAATGGCAGCGGGGGAATCTATATGATCAATGGAGCTAACAGCAACACGATCGGTCTCGATACCACGGGCGTTGGAGCGGCGAATGTGATCAGCGCCAATGGCTCTGGCATATTCATGCAGCAGTGCAACAACAACGTGGTGGCCGGCAACTACATCGGCACCAATGCCAGCGGTACCGCCGACTTAGGGAACAATGGCAGTGGCATATGGCTTACAGAGGGCTCAAGCGGCAACATCATGGGCACCAACGGGGATGGTGTGTCCGATGAGTTAGAGGGCAATCTCATCAGCGGCAATAACGCGTTTGGCGGCGGCGTTTATATCGACGGTCCCAGTAACGTTATCGCTGGAAATTACATTGGCACCAATTTCGATGGCACGTCGGCTCTGGGAAATTACGGTTCAGGGGTTAGACTAATTGGGGGGAACGGCAACCGGGTCGGCACCAACGGCGATGGCGTGTCCGACCTGCTGGAGGCCAATGTCATCAGCGCCAACGGGGGAATGGGCGTATATATATTCGCATCCGCGTCCTTCAACTGGATTGCAGGAAACCTCGTCGGTACTAGCGCGGATGGTATGTCTGGGCTGGGCAATACCCAGGGTGGCATTGCGATTTCAGGCAACGCCAATCTGGTCGGCACCAATGGTGACGGCGTTGCGGATGCTGCCGAGCGCAATGTGGTCAGTGCCAACGGCGCCGGGCTCGGTGGCTCGGATGGCATTGGGATCGGCGGCGACAACAACGTGGTCGCTGGCAATTACGTTGGCACCAATTCTGCCGGTGATGCCGGCCTTGGCAATTTTCAATATGGCGTAACTATTAATGGAACCGGCAATTTGATCGGCACCAATGGCGATGGAGTTGCCGATGCCGCCGAGCGTAACTTGATCAGCGGCAATGGCTGGATGGGCGTGCTGCTTTCAACGGGGGCCTCTAGCAACCAGATTTCCGGCAACTTCATCGGCACCAACGCGGTCGGCACGGCTGCTATACCAAATAGCTCTGCCTACGTTGGGGGGATTGGCGCCGTTCACATCTTCTACGGCGCAAATGGGAACGTGATCGGCACCAATGGCGACGGCGTTGGCGATGCCGCCGAACGCAATGTGATCAGTGGCAATGCGCGCACAGGAATCGAGATACAAATGCAGGGAACGAGCAACAATGCAGTGGCCGGCAACTATATCGGCACCAACGCCGCCGGCACCTCGGCGCTGGGCAATGATTGGTTAGGCATTGTGATTTCGAATGGGGCGAGCGCCAACCTGATCGGCACCGATGGCGACGGGCTATCTGACGCCCTAGAGGCCAATGTGATCAGCGCCAATGGAGCAGGGGGGATCCAGATCATCGTGGCCTCCTCTAATCAGATTGCCGGTAATTTTATCGGCACCGACAAGACCGGAACCTCACCGTTGGGCAATGGCCAGGAGGGGATCGAGATCAACGGCAGCAACACGGGCGCAACAAACGGCAATACGATCGGCGGAACGCCAGAAAAAGGGAATGTGATCGCTTTCAACCAGGCGGAGGGAGTTGAGATTAGTGGGTATAGCGTTTACCCTCTCAATAGCCCGATCCTGTATAACTCGATCTTCTCGAATGGTAGTATGGGCATCAACCTCCACCCGGGCGGTGGCGTCAACCTCAACGACACCGGTGACGGCGACAGTGGGGCCAACAATCTGATGAACTTCCCTGAGCTCGATTCGGCTCTGTCGATCAACAACGCATCCATCACCATAATTGGCGAGATGGTCGATGGCCTGGCAAATACGAGTTTCCTGATCCAGTTCTTCTCAAGCCCGGCATGCGACACCCCGTCTCAACATGGCGAGGGTAAAACATTCTTGGGAGAATCAACCGAAATGACCGATGGCTCTGGCGATGTGAGTTTCCTGGCTAGCTTTGCAGTAAGTGTTCAGGCCGGCCATGTCATCACAGCTACAGCGACAACTGCCAACAATACATCAGAATTCTCTGAATGTGTGACGGTGGTTGCCGGCCAGACCATGCAGGGAGAGTCCCAATTCAAACTGAAGATCGTTCCTTTGCGCAACCTGAATTGCCGCTACTACTGCACCTCGCAGGCAGATATCGCCGACACTCTCTTGCAAGGCATAGAGTACTATCCCATCGGCTGGGATCCTGTCAGCGGATATTTTGCCTTCCTGGGGCCGACCTTTGGTGAGATGTGCTACGCGCCGCCGCAGTCCTTCGATACCGAGTTGATGGCTTTGGAATTGGACGGCGAACCAGTTAGTACCGACCTGATCACGGCAGACATCATCGAAATCCTGTCTTGCCCTGTTTTCCAGACTCCAACGCCCACCCCGGATATTGATGAGGGCAAAAACGCCACCGCCACGCCGACTCCTCTGCCGCAATGCAGCGACGGCATTGACAATGACGGCGATCGTCTCATTGACTACAGAGCGACAGGTGGCGGCGACCCGCAGTGCCGCAATGCTAACGACAACGACGAGCTTAATCCGTAAATAGCGCTAGAAGAAAAGTAACAAAAAAGCCTCCCGCAAAATCCGGGAGGTTTTTGATTTAAGGATTTAGCATTTACGCGTTGACGTCTTCTTGCTTCTTCTCGACCTTGACGGGCTTGCCGGCCTTGAAGGTGGTGTTCTCGCCCTTTTCGTCTATGTCGACGACGATGGTGGTGCCGGGCTTGAACTCGCCGGCCAGCAACTGTTTGGAGAGCGGGCTCTCGACGAATTTCTGCAAAGCACGCTTGAGCGGGCGGGCGCCGAAAGCGGCGTCGTAGCCTTGCTCGGCCAGCCATTCGCGGGCCTTGGCGGTCAGCTCCACGGCGACGCCCTTCTCAGAAACGCGCTCGACTATTTCTTTCATCTGCAGGTCGACGATCTTCTGCATATCTTCTTTCGAGAGCGGCGAGAAGGTGATGATCTCGTCGATGCGGTTGAGGAATTCGGGGCGGAAGGTATCGCGCAAAGCCTTGGTGATCTTCTGGCTGGAAGCGCGTTCTTCGTCATCGCCGCTGTTTTGCAAGAAGCCCAGCGAGCCGGCTTTGCGCACGAACTCGGTGCCCAGGTTGCTGGTCATGATCAACACCGTGTTACGGAAGTCGACGGTGCGGCCCTGGCCATCGGTCAGGCGGCCGTCGTCGAGGATCTGTAGCAACGCGTTCCACACATCCGGGTGAGCTTTTTCGATCTCGTCGAACAGGATCACGCGATACGGGCGGCGGCGCACAGCTTCTGTAAGCTGGCCGCCTTCTTCGTAGCCCACGTATCCAGGCGGGGCGCCGAAGAGGCGGGCGGTGGTGTGCTGCTCGCGGTATTCACTCATATCGATGCGCACGAGCGCATCCTGATCATCGAACATGAACTCGGCCAGCGCCTTGGCCAGCTCGGTCTTACCCACACCGGAGGGACCGATGAAGATAAAGGAACCGATCGGACGGCGCGGGTCTTTGAGGCCTGAGCGAGCGCGGCGTATGGCGTCGGAGATGGCCACGATGGCCTCATCCTGACCGATCATGCGCTCGTGCAAGCGGGCTTCCATGTTGAGCAGTTTCTCGGATTCGGTTTCGAGCATTTGGCTCACCGGAATGCCTGTCCACTGCGCGATGACTTCGGCGACGTCATTAACATCTACGACTTCGTCGAGTTGGTGTTCGCTTTCCCAGGTCTCACGTTTGGCTTTGAATTCACCTTCCGAGCGCAGGCGTTCGGATTTCTTTTCGGCGGCGCGTTCATAGTTGCGCTCAGCGCCGGCCTGTTCTTCTTCCGCGCGCAGGCGGTCGATTTCAGTCTTCATTAGTTTCAAATCATCCGGCAAAGAGTAGAGGGCCACGCGCAATTTGGCGGCGGCTTCATCCATCAAGTCGATGGCTTTGTCCGGCAGATGGCGATCGGTGACGTAGCGATGTGAAAGTTTGACCGCCTGCACCAGGGCCTCATCGGCGAAGCGCACATTGTGGTGCGCTTCGTAGCGATCGCGCAGACCCATCAGCATCTGGATGGTGTCTTCCACATTGGGCTCTTCGACGTAAACGGGCGCGAAGCGGCGCTCGAGGGCAGCGTCCTTCTCGATGTATTTGTGATATTCGTCCAGCGTAGTGGCGCCGACTGCATGCAAGTCGCCGCGCCCGAGGGCGGGCTTGAGCATGTTGGAAGCATCCATGGCCCCTTGTGCGGCGCCGGCGCCCACGACGGTGTGTAATTCATCGATGAACAGAATGATCTCACCCTGAGCGCGCTGGATCTCTTCCAACGTAGCCTTGAGGCGTTCTTCGAATTCACCGCGGAAGCGCGAACCAGCGATCATGGCGCCGAGGTCAAGCGAGATGACTTTCTTGCCCGTAAGAATTTCGGGCACGTCGTTGGTGGCGATCTTTTGCGCGAGGCCTTCGACGATAGCGGTCTTGCCTACGCCAGCCTCACCGATGAGCACAGGGTTGTTCTTGGTGCGGCGCGA
>JBKJWG010000279.1:0-7345 GCA_046716985.1 Anaerolineales bacterium
GGCCGCGGCGCCATGATCCGCGGCAAGGCGCCCGATTTCAATCTGGAAATTTCGATGCGCGATATCCAGCCCGAAGATGTCGAGCTGCTCACGCGCGAGCTCAACCTCAAGGAAACTACTCCCACGACCCTCGACGCGCTGACCGCTTCCTTCGGCCGCCCGAATTGGTTCAAGGAATTCAAGAATATGAAGACCGGCGCTGTGATCGAGGGCGACGACGGCAAAAAGATCCCCGCCCCCGATAGCGTGGCCGGCTGGGCCCGCGAGCATGGCGTCAACGAAATGGCGGCCGAGGGCTTGCACAGCAAGCTCGGCCGCGTCTTCCGCTTGCCCTACGTCTCCGAGCAGCCTGCCAGCGATGGCATCGGCGAGATCGTCAAAATGCTGGAGGCCGGCCAGCACGTGGTGCTTTCCTTTGGCGACCACGACGCCGACCTGGACTATTTGCTGGTCAGCAACCTGCTCACCCGCCGCATCCGTGAGCGCTGGGAGCACACCACCAACGAATACCGCACCACCAATAAGAACGAGCCGCGCCCCCTGGTCATCGCCGTCGAGGAAGCGCACAAACTGCTCAACCGTGAGATGGCTGTGCAGACCACCTTCAGCACCATCGCCCGCGAGCTGCGCAAATACTACGTCACCCTGCTCATCATCGACCAGCGCCCCTCGCAGATCTACGACGAAGTCATGTCGCAGCTCGGCACGCGTGTCTCCGGCTGGCTGGGCGACGATGACGACATCCGCGCCGTGCTCAGCGGCCTGGCCGGCCGCGAAGCGCTCCGCGGCATGCTAGCCAGGCTTCAACCTAAGGAAGAGGTGCTTTTATTAGGCTGGGGCGTGCCGATGCCACTGCCGGTGCGCTCGCGCCGCTACGACTCGAAATTCTGGGAGGAACTGACGGGCAAGAAGAGCTCGGGAGCGAAAGGAAAGAGCGAAAAGGAGATCAAAGAAGAGCTTGGGTTTTAGCCAAATTCTGTGTCATTCTGATGCGAGCCGTTGCCCTGAGCACGGTCGAACAGGTTGGCGAGCTGAAGAATCCATCCGAGTGACGTCTTCGAAAATGTCGCAAACTGCAAACCCACATACAATCTAGCTATCCATGCCCCCAAATCAGCTTTCGGAAATCGGAAATTAACAATGAAGTCCTGGCTACTAGTCTCCATCCAATTCGCGGCCCTAGCCGCCATCTTGCTGACCGGCCCGCTGTTCCCCGGGAGCCTGGTCCCGCTGGCCGTCGAGCTCGCCGGTCTTGCATTGGGCGTCTGGGCTATCCTTGCAATCGGCTTCGGCAATTTCAACATCACGCCGCACCCTGTGCACGGCGCTCAGCTAGTCACCCGCGGCCCATATGCCCTTATTCGCCACCCCATGTATTCGGCCCTGCTGCTCACCACCTTACCGCTGGTTCTGTTTGCGTTTAACCCACTCCGAGCCGTTGTCTGGTTGGTGCTTCTGGCTGATTTGCTTGTGAAGCTTAATTACGAAGAACAACTACTAACTAAAGAATTCAAAGGTTACGCTCAGTACAAGAAGCACACCTCCCGCTTGATTCCATTCGTCTATTAAGAGCACATGCAAAAAACCCTGACTGCCTTGGCTTTTCTACAAATCCTGCTCACAGCCTGCACTACTGCACAGCCAACGGCTAACACCAGCCCCTCGCCCGCGCCGACGGCCCGCGGCGAATGCGGTGATAGCGTGTGGGACGCGTTCGAGCAGGCCAATCCCAACTTGTGTCCGCAGGACCAGCCTACGAGTGACTCGTCTGCATCCAAGGTGCCGGACGCCTCACAAGGCGCGATCTATCTCACCATCGTTAGCCACAACGAAGAGCCTGCCAGCGCGCGGGGCGATTTTGCAGCCGACCGCGAATTCTATTTACGCAATCGTGCCCTGGTGGTCAGTCTGGTGCAAGAGCTAGCCGCTCGCGGCGTTGCCTACAACCTGCAGTCGGATTGGAATTTTTTGCAGGCGGTGGCTGCCCACCACCAGGGCAGTGTGCTTGATAGCTCGGGCGGAACGAATCTTGTGCGCTGGCTAGTGGAAGACATGAGCGTGGAGGTGGACCCGCACGCCCATGAAACAGAATATAGCTACGCCGATGTGGCCTATTTGATCGATCAACTCGGCGTGCCGGCTACTCACACGGTGGGAGGCTTTCTGTTCTTTCCGCCCGATATCTCGTCGAACGGCTGGGCGCAGCACGAGCAAGCAATTGTTGGTCGCGTGTATCCAGGCGCGCTCTGGCAAGCGCAGATTCTTTGGGGCGCGGCCACCCGCGGCCACCAGGAGGGGCAGGACGATGACACCGCAGGCGTGTGGCGGCCACAGGATCCTTTCAACTTTTACCTGCACAACCCGGCTCAGGATCTAATCTACATCGGCGGTTGCACTCGCGACGAACAAGGCGTGCTGGATCTGCTCGCCGCCATCGAGTCGGGTGCCGCGCCCCCAGATGGCTTTTACACCGCCTCCATTTTTGTTTCGCAAGGTAGCCTCACTGCCCAGGATATTGAGGAACTCATCGCCTTCATCGACGCACTGCCTAGCGAAGCTGCCGGTCTGCCGGTGCGCTGGGCGACCCTCACGGAGGTCGCCGCAAGCTGGCAGGCAGATTACGGCGGCCAGCCATTCCAATATCATTGCAGCCAGTAACGGTACACTACCTCTCATTTTTGCAAGGTGTCCGATGCTGCCGCGCGCGTATACTATCGCCATCGGCCTAAGCTCCGCTAGGGTGGTTTTAGCTTAGTGGGCAGGTGGCCGGGTTCCAATATGCGCTCTCAAGAAGAAATCAAGAATTTACTCAAGGCGGGGAATAAACAACAGGCCCTCGCTCTGCTCGTCGAGGCGCTCAAAGCTGACCCGAACGACGTTGACGCCTGGTGGCTGCTCAGCTTCGCCGTCGCCGAGCGCGACAAGCAGGTCTATGCTGTGCGCCGTGTGCTGCGCCTCAGCCCCGGCAACCCCAAGGCCGCCGCCCGCTTGGCCAAGCTCGAGTCGCGCACGGCTGAAGCGCCGGCTATGACATTCCAAATGCCGGCCTCCGGCACACTAGCTAATCGGTCCAGCCGCACATTGGCCTTTGGCCTCGGCGCCGCCTTCATTGCCACCATCGCAGTGGCTGTGCTGCTCACGTTCACTTTGCGCACTAATGCCGCGCCAGCCCGCGCGGAGAACCAGATGTCGGTCGCGGGCATTCTGCCTAGCGCCGCACCCAGCGACACGCCCGCGCAGGAACTCGCCGTCCTCAGCCCTACGGACGCCCAAGCCAGCCCAGCCACCGAGCCAGCCGCACCTACGCCAACCAGCGAACCGCTGCCCACGTCTGAACCCGTCACCATCACCGACGAGACCACGGTCTCGCTGGTCAGCAATGAAACGCCCAATGAGCTGCCCCTGCCAGTCTTCGACCAGTTCGTCCAATCGGTCGTCAACGGCGAACCCGACCAGCGCGTGGGCGTCTTCGTCGAAAATTTATTCTCCTTTCCCATCATCCAGCAGCCCGCCAACCAGCCCGCCTACATCACCAGCTCCGCCGGCGAGGTCACCGAGTTCCGCATCGTACGCCAGCAAACCGGCAACGAAGGCCTCATCGCCCATAACTATTTGGCCGGCAACCAATTCTTCAGCCTCAAGCCGGGCGACATCGCTGAGATCGTGCTCGGCGACGGCTCAGTGATCGAATTCGAGATCGTCGCCGTGGAGGACTATCAGGCGCTCACGCCCAATAGCCCCACCAGCGATTTCCTCGATCTCGCCACCGGCGCAAAGTTAAGCGCCTCGGATCTCTTCTATCGCGTCTATGGCGGCAACCTCACCCTCACCTTCCAAACCTGCATCAACCGCAACAACTTGTCCACTTGGGGGAGAACCTTTATCATTGGCGAAGAGCTCTAAGCAGTTCGCATTCGCTAAATAAGGGTTAACTTGATCAGACATTATCTCGATCTATTGCAGAGCAACTGGCGCTGGCTGGCTATCTTTACGCTGGGCGGCGCGGTGCTTTCGGTACTCATTTCGCTGACTGCCACGCCTATCTATCGCGCCACCACGTCGTTCATCATCTTCCCCAACGAGAGCCTCACCAGCAGCCGCGATGTGGTCTCCAGCCTCGACACGCTCGAGAAGCGCACCGTCATCGCCACCTATTCCGAGATCGTCAGCAGCGATCGCGTCTTCGCCAACACGCAGTTGCAAATGGGCATGAGCGCCGATGAGCTCGCTCAATACAAGCGCAGCATCGACGTGCAGCCCGAGTCAAATATTTTCTATCTGCACGTGGATGGCCCCGACCCGCAACTGGCCGCGCAGATCGCTAACGAGACCGGCGCGCAGGGCATCGCCCTCATCAAAAGCATTTATCAGGTCTTCGACATCGCCATCCTCGACGAAGCCCAGCCGCCCACCGAACCGATCAGCCCGCGTCCGCTGCGATCGCTGGTGCTCTTTTCCTTCCTTGGCTTGCTGCTGGGTGTCGCCAAGGTCATCCTCTTCTATCAGATCGCGCGACCCATCGAAGCCGTCCGCGAGCGCATCAACAGCGACCCGGAATCCGGCGCCTACAAGCGCGAATATTTCAGTAATCTGGTTGAGCGCCGCATGGCAGACGCGCCCGGCGCCCCGCTCTCGCTGGCGCTGGTCGAGCTCGAGAGCCTCAAGACTTTCGCCAGCTCGCTGCCCAACGCGGTGCTTAGCGAATTCCTGCAAAACACGGTGGAGATCTTCAAGAAACAATTGCGCGGCAACGATTTCGTCGGCCGCTGGAACGAAGCGGCCTTCGCCATCATGCTGCCCGACACGCCGCCGCAGCCGGCTGCGCGCACGCTGTTGCGCATTCGCCAGGCTTTCGTGCAGCCCATGGAGGAAGCTTCCAAGCTTTACAAGATCCAGCTCAAGCCCAGCGTGGGCCTCACCGCCTGGGAAAATCAGGAAACCTTGAGCGAGCTGTTCAAGAACGCTGAGTTCGCGCTGGAGAAAGCCAATCAGGCCGCCGAGCGCATTTACATCTATCCAACAAATTTGGGCCAGCCCAAGAGTGACTAGAACTAAATTCATCCTGCTCGCTTTTATTTTCTCGTTGGGGCTCGTCGCCGCCAAGCAAGGCGCTCCCCGTCTGCAGGAAGGCAGCCTGGTCAGCGAGATCGCCCTGACCGAACTCGGCGCGGAGCCTTTCGAAGTTCTGCAAGGTCCGTTCGACGAAATGACGCTCACATTCCAAGTGCCTGCCAATTGGCAAGTTCAAGATTTCAGCAGCCTCGACCTGAGCCTGCAGAATTTTTTCTCCAGCTTTGTGCCCGCGCAGGGCGAGGTCAATCAAGAAGCGCTGATCGCCGGCAACATCAATCTCATCTTGGATGGCAACTTGATTTTTCGCAGCGTGCTCAGTGTCAGCGGCCAGCAGGATCTCAGCATCCCGCTCTCGCCCGCTATGTTCAGCGCGTCCCAGCCGACGCATGAATTGATCATCCGCTGGGATGCCAGCGCCAGCTGCGACCTGAACTTATCCAGCACAATATTGATCCGTCCCGAGTCCGCACTCGTGCTCACCCACGCGGACCTGGGCTTCTCCGCCGACCTGTCGCAGCTTCCTTATCCCTTCTTTAGCCATCACGCGCTCGAAGAAACGAACACGCTGATCGTGCTGCCCGCGGCGGCCAGCGAAACGCAAGTCGCCGGCGCGTTCTCCGTCGCAGCATCTCTCGGCCGCTCCGTCCCCGAGGATGAAATTCGTATCACCACCGAAGACCGCCTCACCGACGCCGAGCTCAGCAGCCACAACCTCATCTTCGTCGGCCAGTTGGAGAATTTCAACTCGCTTGCTGATGTCGCGCTGCCCCACGCAGACAACGATCGCCTCAACCTGCCCGTCAGCAATCGTCCCGAGCTCGGCTACATCGAAATCACGGCTTCGCCCTGGAACCCGAGCCTCGGCTTGCTGGTCGTTAGCGGCACCACCGACGCGTCGCTGCTCAACGCCGCCGTCCAATCCGGCAGCGGCCAGCTGGTGCTCAACTCCGCCGGCAACCTGGCGCTCGTCGAGCCCGACACGGAGCTCAGCGAGAATTTTGTCGATCTGCCAGCCGCCACTTTCGCCCAGCTCGCGCAGGACGATGCCACCTTTGAAAGCTTCGGCAATTCGCAGATCGACATCCCCTTCTACGTTTCCCCCGATCGCGCCGTGAGCGAAAACGCCTTCCTCGATCTGCGCTTCGCTCACTCGCAGCTGCTCGACTATTTGCGCTCCAGCCTCACCGTTTCGATCAACGGTGAGCCCGTCTCCGGCGTGCGCCTCGCCGACCAGTCGGCCGCGCGCCACAGCGAGCTCATCTTGCTCTCGCCCTCCGTGCTCAAGCCCGGCTTGAACCACCTCCAAATTTTCGCCAGCGTCGTGCCGCTCAACAGTTGCGCCAGCGAGACCGAAAGCAATCATTGGCTCACCATCTATTCCGACTCGAGCCTCCACCTGCCCAGCGCCGAAGAGCACACCCAGCCGAGCGCGTCCTACGACACCTTCGCCCAGTTCCCCGCGCCCTTCCTTCAAGATCAGATGCAGAACACCACCTTGCTCGTGCCGAGCAACGCTCCCGAATACTGGAGCAGCGCCGCCCAGTTGCTGCGCGGCCTGGCCGCCACTCAATGGCCGCTGCTGCCGGACGTGCGCTTCGCTGGCTCCGTTTCCGCCAGCAGCCTGCAGAACCGCAACCTGATCCTCTTGGGCAGCTTCGATGATTTCCTCAACGAAGCCCCGGTTGCCTCCGCCTTTTCGATCCAGCCGCTAACCCCCGGCCGCGGCGAGATCACCCTCTCCTCCGGCCAAACAGTGGCCTACGAGCCCGGCACCGAGCTCAGCTTCCTCGGCGTCGGCCAGCTCGAAGGCTCATCAGGCGCCGCGCTCGCTATCTTCAGCAGCTCACCCGCCGGCCTCGCTCCAGCTATCAGCCTGCTCACCGACCCGGCCTTCGAGCAACAGAGCCGCAACACGCAGGCGCTGGTGATCCAAGGCGCCACCGTCATCCGCGACAACGGCGCCCAGGCCGCCGTCGCCCCCGCCGAAACTGCCACACCCACCGACCAGCCCACCGCGCCGGTCTCCACCGGCAAAGGCTGGTGGCTTGGCTTGGTCGGGCTACTATTCTTCGCGGCGTTCCTCTTGTTGGTGTGGGGCGAGCTAAGCGCGTTTATTAAGAGCCGGGTGGGGAAGAAATAAGCTACCGTCTCAACGACCACCCCGACCGGGAGGTGCTGCTACGACGCAAATTCTGGGAAACTTAAGGAAAATCGAGACAATGAAAAGAAATCAAGTTAGGATTCAATGATTTACAAAACGACGGCGCAAGCC